>JAMOPD010000359.1 GCA_027064745.1 Thermococcaceae archaeon | reverse complement strand
CCAAGGCTTCCTCCCTTATTCTGGCCATCTCGGCCTCGGCCATCTCAGGATACGCCTCGTAGATGAGCTTTCTAACCCTCCTGCCGTGGCTCTCGTTCCTGACCTGACCCAGGAAGACAACGTAGGCACCGCTCTCGGGAACGCGGAGGAGCTTTATCGCATCATCAACGCTGAAAGCTTCCGTAGTGAGCCTAACCTTCACGGACACCACCGGGATAAATACATTCATCCCCAAATTAAACCTGCCGGGAGGATTACCTGAGCTCCACAACGTCGAAGGTGTTGTAGGCCAGATCTATAAGGAGGAGCCTGTTTAGGAGGGGTTCACCAAGGCCCGTTAGGAGCTTTATAACCTCCATGGCCTGTATTGAGCCGACGACTCCAGCGGTCGCCCCGATTATGGGGAGCTTCCCTCCCTTTTCCCTGACACTCGGAAAAATCTCGCGCAGGCTCTTCGTCTTCCCCGGAACTATAGTCGTCACCTGGCCGAAGGTTCCTTCGATGGCACCGTGAACGAGGGGAATCCCCTTTCTCTGAGAGTATTCATCGAGCAAAAATCTCGTTTCAAAGTTGTCGAGGCAGTCAACGATTATGTCAACGCCTTCAAGAACCTCCTCGATGTTCTCTCTGGTTAGCTTCCCGACGAAGGTCTCTATCTTTATGTCGGAATTAAACCTCTCAAGCTTCCACTTTGCGGAGAGGGGCTTGGGGTTCCTTCCGAGGTCTTCCTCCCAGTGGAGTATCTGCCTGTTGAGGTTGCTGAGCTCCGGCTTCTGCTCGTCTATTAGGAGGAGCGTTCCGATTCCCGCGGCGGCCAAGTAATATGCAACAGGACTCCCGAGGCCGCCAACGCCTACAACCGCAACCTTTGCCTTCTTCAGCTTCTCCTGTCCTTCCTTCCCAAAAATCATTATCTGCCTGTCGTATCTTTCCAGTTCCCTCTCGCTCAGCATCTCAACCACCGCTCACCGGGGGGAATATCGCAACGATGTCGCCGTCGTGGAGAACTTCATCAAAGCGGACGTATCTTCCGTTCCGCGAGACGTTGACGTCGGCCAAGTCGTCATCTTCAGCGAAGACCTCGTTCTTGAGAACCGGGTGCCTCTCCTTGAGGATTTCTATAAGCTCCCCCACCGTTATTCCCTCTGGAACATCGAGTTCCTCCTCGCTCTTTCCAACGAGGGAGCGGTATCTTGCGAAATAACGAACGGTAATCCTCACCTCGACCACCGGGAAAAGTTGGAGGGGGGGTTAAAAAGGGTTGCTGGATAGGATTATCCAGCCCGTTCATTTCAAGGAGTTGTTCTTTCCAGAAAAATCAAGCCCCGTATCTCTTCCACTTTCTCAACTAATCACCCACTCTCATTTTTCTGCCATAACTTTTCTTCGAGCTCCTCTGGAGTCAGGTACTCGATTTCGGTTGAGTTCCCGATGATGTATGGCTCCTTAAACTGCAATAATGGACGTTTAATCATTCCATGAGAATCGAGGAAATAAATGATAAGAACACTTAAAAATGCTGGGATTATGCCATCAATTATCTTTCTCCAAATAATACTTTCAAGAAAGAATACTGAAAAGAAAATTAAGAGATAGGTTCTTCTCTTAATTTGAATCGCCCCCCCAAATGTTGCTTAAGTATGTTGTACACTTCCGCTATTATACCTGTTATCGCGGCAACCTTTGCAGCACTTACGCCAGCGCTAACACTTACTTCCGCTAATGCTGTTGCTGCCCCTGAAGTGGCCCCAGCCGCCAAAGGAGCTACATAATACTCCATAAATTTTTTCTCGTAATAGTTTCCGTAAATAAGTGCCACTGTCACTTTTGCAGAATCTAAAAGCTGGTTACCCTTGTAAATCTCAATGCTAAAGACATGTGGAGTTGGAAGGAAGTTAAAAGTTTGGCATTCTGAAACCCTATGCCCACAGTTCTCTTTTGTTACAATTTCTGAATCCAAGAAATCAAGAAAACTGTTATAATTGAATTCGTTCTGAGCTAAGTCGTTGTTTATGTTGACTCCAATCCGAAACTCCTTCCTTCCAGGGTCTAGCGTGGGATTGGTATTACCCAGGGTCCTACTTGAATCAATTAACTCTCCATCCATTCTAATCCTGACGGTAACGTCAATGTTGGTACTTAAAGGATTGTTCACAATTACTGAACACCATAACTCTCCAGGAATACTGACTTCTTTGGGACATTCGATGGATATTATCTCTACATTAAGTATTATTAGCGGTATTGGAATCTGAGATAACACTAATCTTCCCATTCCACGAATCCTCCCACAGCTCCTGGTTATCAACGAGACTGTAAGAATGTTCCCCAGCCTGAGCAACCCAGTGCAGAGACACCGAAGCGCTAGAGGTACTAACGTTAACCTTCTTCAAATCCTTAAGCTCATCATCAACGTAGAGCTTGACTATAGCCCTCTTGGTGCCTTGATAACTGCTGTCACTCTTGACATCAAAGCTCACAGTATCCCCCTCCCTCGGAGATGTGGAGTGGGAGTTACGCTGACTATCCTAAGGCTCCCCTTCGAAGGTAAAGGATACCGGAACCAGCCTTAAAGTTGACTCCCAAAGCTATGTCAACATAGATAAAAATGAATATGTCAAGCCTTTTCAGAAAAACTGGCCTCCTGCGTGCTGGCGGTAGTTTTCTTTGACAGCTTTTTATAGCAATCTCCGAGAACATAAGTGTAGAGTAAAGCCCAGAGAGCATCGCTCAAATAAGCGCCAAGCTTAGGAGGATTATCAACCGCGAATCCGAGGTAGATAACAACGAATGCGCTTGTCAACAGCACAGGAAGGGGCGCAGTACCATTCTTAAATAGCCACCACATCTCCATGCTCCAGAGCAAGAGCAATGAAATCTGAACAACAAAAGAGAAATCAAAGTACCAATAGTAAATATTAACAAAAGTATCCCATAACAACAATAAGAGAGGAAGAGAAAGAAGCAATTTAAATGTAAAGTTTTTCACTACAAAAGGCATCCCTGCCATAACTCAACACTTAAACCCTGTTTTGTTCTTATTTATTATCAACTTTTTTAGCCAACAGTACGCTATACCCGTTGAAACCACGTCCATTGGAACAAGGAATAGCCAGAACTGACGGGATGAAACGGGAGATATATACGTGGTTAGAATCGAAACGGGAAGTGAAACCAGTATAAAAACAGACCACAGTTGTCTCACAGTTCCCCTCTTACCGAAGAGATACCCGTAGGTAATTGTGATGCCCAGTGTGTAATACTTATCTTCGTAGAGCTTCTCCTCGTCAAGGTTCTTGAGGAGAGAACCTACTATCAAAACGAGAATTATACCTAAGGCAAACCCAAGAAACACAACAATGCCCTCCCTAAGCCCATATTCAATTGAGTAGCCTGCTCCAAAAATAAGAATTAAGAAAAACCAGAGCCAGTATTTTGAACACGCCTTCATTTTTCTCACCCCAACATGCTCTTTTCTAACCATTATTGTCCTTTTATGTGTGCTCCAATATCCAAGGTTTTAAGAATCCGTTCCAGATAAATGCCCAAGGATCAAAACCAATCTTTGCATTTACGTTTATACCAGAGAGTTTAAATTGTCCTACTGAAACGCTAAGCATTGTGTTTGGATCAAATACTGCGTTTATTCCACTAAGCATGTAGTCCGCCGCAACGGTCTTCGCATCCATTCTCACTTGCACTATCTCCTGAACTTCTCCCTCAAAGTGCTTCCATTCGCTTCCATTGTAGGTGTAACCGAGAGTATACTGGAAGTTTATCGTTACATGCTCACCATACTTGGAAACTACTTCAGTAGCATCAGCAACACTAATTGGAACCCATGACCCTATTTCAAGAGGAAGCGAAAATGTGACTGTTTTTGTCTCCTGCGGATTCAGAGAAAAAGCGCTTGGATTAATAGTCCACTCCCCTGTGCTTAAGCTACCCCCAGTCACATCCTCTAAATCCCCAAGTGAATAACCCTGAAGTACAGCAACATCTCTCACATCAAGAGCACTCTCCAAAGGATTATATAAATAAACCTTACAGACTAATGTGGCCCTATACGCCCTATCCCTAAAGTCAAAGTAAATATCTTTACACTCAAACCCCACTTGTTTTAGCGTCCCGTTTGTTGGTTTTACTTCCACCGTCACCTCGCTCCAGTGTTCTTCTCCGGCCCCGTTCGGCTCGCCATCAGCATTATCAAGGAAGAGCTTGAAAGTGTGGTTACCAACACCATAAACGTCAAGACTGAAGGCCGTTAAAGTGTAATTCTGAGCATTCGCAGGAACCCTACCCTCAAACCCATCAATAGACTTAACGATAGTTCCGTTCTCATCCTTCACGAAACCACTCAGGGGAATTGCCGAATTCTCAAAATTCCACACCTTCACCGTGAAATACACCGTCCCACCACCCTCCAACTCTGTCGGGGAAGCCTCAAGCTTAACGGCAAACTGCTGGCTTGGAGAGGCAACACTCACACTCCCGCTTTCTTCATCCTCTATAAATTCCTGTCCTCCAATGAGGGTGTACGCCTTCACAGTATAAGAATGCTCCCCAGCCTGAGCAAGCCAGCGAAGGACAAAAGTCCCCTCGGAATTGGCGTTGATAACACCCTGAGTACTATCAACCACACTACCATCAACGAACAACTCCAGCCTCATGTTCTGACCCGTGGGGTAAGTGCTCTTAACCTTAACCGTGAAGTTCACTGCACTTCCATCCCTCGGCTCCTGTGGTGAAACACTAACACTCTCAATGCTCAAACTTCCAGAACTTCCTCCATCGTCGCTCTCGACGATTATGTCTCCATCATCGTGTTTTTCATACCCGTTGAATTTAAAGGTTCCTGAGTACCCGTAAGTGCCCGTCTCAGTGTAAGTGACCGTCGTTACTGGAATCAGGCCAGAATTATCGTTGGGGCTAAGGCTTATATCTCCCCTCTTAGTTATAGTGCTTGAATGACCGTTCTCATCTGGAACGGCAATGTTTAACTCGTAACTTCCATTAACCGGTTCATCATTCTCGTTTACAACCTTAACGTAAAAAGTCATGCTCTCTCCCCGCCTAATCCTCGAATCCGATGGGATAATGTAAAAGCTGACCTTGTCAGGATCAATAGTATCTCCCAAGTGAATGGTTTTCGAGTAATCCTCTGTGATTGTGGTGGGTTGATTGCACGTTAGTGGAACCGACCCTGAATTTGGCAAATCACCACAGCTTGGGGTGTAAGTTACCCTGACTGTCCCACTCACACTGACACTCCCACTCCCATAAACCTCATTACTCTCATCCGAGTACCATGTTATTACACCATCATCTGGGTGAATCATGCCATAGTGTGTTGAATCACTTAACCCAGTGCCCTCAACTTCAACATTAACGTCCGTGACAACATTATTCATTGCCCGTAAGGATACCCTAACCCTATAAGTTGCATAATCCTCAGTCACGTGAGCATTGTTTACTGTAACGTCAATGTAGAGATGCCCCTCGTTCCCACTCATAGGAGTGGAATTAACTTTTTGAAAAATTGGTGGGCGTGGATCATTTGGTGGGCTTATTAAGCGGTTTATTATTAACTCTCTAAATTCACTCTCCCCCCTCCTGTAAGTTTTGAAGTACTCGCTTATGTTCTGCGTAATGTTCTCCATCATTTCATCCAGCAGGGAGTTTTCGTTGCCGAGGAGTTTTGCCTCCAGAATTGTCCCCAAGTTGCTGAGTTTTTCATACGCTTTAAAGCCCTTCCAGTAATACATGTCATAATGCCTATAGTAGCTGAAGTGTGTTGAGCAGTCCTTGGACGAAAAGTACATTGTGAAGCTCCTTGTGATTATCATCACCACAACTGAGTCTTCCTGAGGAATTACCTTAAGAACTTTCACTGTACTTGTAACCCCAATTGGCAGGGAATCCGTGCTCGTGAAGTTCTCTAAGAAGTTCCTTATTGAGGTTATAGTCATATTGTCAATTTGGTGTACCGTGGAATTTCTCAACCATGAGTACGTAGAGTTCAATTCCCTCCGTATTGGCAGCTGAGGTCTTCCAGCAAAACACTTCCTGTATTCTGAAGCGTTCCTGGCGTAGAGGATTGTATAGTTTCTGTAAAGTATCTTCTCGCCACTATTGGTTATGAAACTGGAAATCTTTTCCTTTAGACTCCTTGTGAGGTTGAGCTTTTCATCGAGTGAAGCATTTGAAAACGTTCTGTTGAATTCTTTGAAATCGTTCCAGATGAATGGCACTTCAGTTTCTTCACTCCACGTTGTCGCATATGGAATGTTTGAGTTGCTGGGGTTTGCCAGTCTTTTCAAAGCCCATGCTTCGTAGTGGTTGTACTTAAAGGCGACCTTCATGAAGGCCGTTGAGAAGTTCTGAAGGAAGGCCGTCATGTTGAAGTCCTCTGTGATGTTGTCGGCGTTTTTGGCTATGTATTCCTCGAGGGCCTTAATTTGCTCATCGGTCCAGCCCTGGGCCTTCAGCTCCTGAACGGTCTCGTTGGGCAGGCCGTTCTTTGAGATGTTCTCGGCCATCGCCCTGAGCTCGTCGGCGGTGTAGTAGGTCTTAACTCCAGAGGCCTTAAGCTCTTCAACGCTCTCCCAGATGAGCGTTGAGATATTAACCGCGTTCTCGGCGCCCAGGCGGGAGTTGTTAATCAGCTCGGGTATGGCCGAGTCGTTGCCCTTCACGACCTGAGCGTAGAGCTCTGCCTCGCGGTTCAGGATTTCCCAGAAGGCATCATAGGCAGGGGTCACGGTTTCGTTTGCTGATGGGGCAGCCTTAACCGGGTGCACCGTGGCAACGCTCCAGCTCAGTAGCATTAGGACTATAACCAACCCGAGAGCCTTCTTCATCAAGGTTCACCATCATTACAATGGAAAAGGTGGTATAAATACTTTTTCTATTCAGATTTTGCACACTATCGACAATAGTTAGCAAAAAGTGTAAAACCAATCGAAATCACCAGGGAACGCTCTTCCAGCCCATCTTGTAGGCGAAGTAGTTTGCCCCCCAGTGGATGAATGGCGAGACGACGAGGAG
>JAMOPD010000358.1 GCA_027064745.1 Thermococcaceae archaeon | reverse complement strand
TAGCCTCTTCCAGAAGGTTAGATGAAAGTTCACTAACGATCTCATTGGCTGTATTTTTAAAGAGTTCTTCAATGTTAGTTTTATCACTGTTAACCCTGGCATTTTTGAACTTCCTAAGGATGTCGATGACAAGAGGCTGGTTTTCCTTGTTTAACGCTTCTAGTATTGCCAAGCTTGCTAGTATTATGTCTGAATATGTGTATGAGACATTAGAAATCTGATTCAGCTTTTTCTTCTCAAAATTTAGGATTTTGTATGCATCTAATGTGAGCCTAATGGTTTTTGTATCTACGTTTTCCATAAGATCCACCAAATTAGCAGTCTCAAGACGCTGTTATAAATTTTGTCAGTCGGTTCACAATAAATTAGAGAAAAATAAAACGATCAATTTGTGATAACGATGTATTCTTCATCTATACAATCGATCACACTCTCAGTAAAAACAATAGCCTTTCCCAATCCAGGAATTACTTGATTTAGTAGATCTTCGATTATATTATCTCTTACTGTGTCAGATGCAACCTTCTTGATGCATTCCCAGCTCAGTTTTAAAACAGGCTTCTTGTTATTGGCCCATTGTCTTCCCTTAGATATTACAGCCTTAAATCTGGGCTTTCCCTTCCTGATCATATTGTTAACAGGTTCAAGAAAATGTAATTCTCCCTTGAGCTTCAATGAAACTCCCAATGCTAGGGTGTTTGTTAACAGAGTGTCTACTCTCTGAATACGTCCATAAGAGTATCCGGACCAGTCTATTATGAAATACAAGTTATGTCTACTATGAATCTCTCCAAATTCATTACGTAGGTTTGAGCCAGCTATATCAAAGATTCTCCTTAGTGAAGGTAATCTCTCGAATATATAATCAAAAATCTCTAATATCCTCTGAGTACATGTCTCGATGTTCTCCTCAGAGCATGTTTCAAAGATTCTCCATATTTCGCGAAGGTCATCTCCAATAGTCCAACTTATTTCTCCTAACGCTCTAGGAGAAAGTTCCCACCTTATTACTCTATACACTTCGTCAATGAACACTCTTGGATCTACACCCACAGTACTCTCTTTTTCTGGGTTTGCGAGCTCCCATAGGTCTTCTTTAATCTTTTTTGGGTCTATACACCATCTTTCTGGGTTCTCCATGATATTCCCTCCACATGTTTTGTCATCAAAATTCTATTGATAATGCTATTTTTAACTATGAACTGTTTATTGAGTAAAGAAACTATATTAAAACTATTTAGATATAGTTTACTCCATCACTTTTTAGAGTTAGAAGCTAGCTTCCTTTGAAGAATTCGCCAGTCAGGAATATAACTCGAAAGAAGGGCCCTAAACAGCCGATTATGACGTGGAGAACCAACTTTGATATGTATCAGCTCGTGCACCACGATATATTCTACAACTTCATAGGGGAGCTCCAATATGTCTACACTAAAGGTTAGTGTTCCTTTTGATGATGCAGAGGCCCATTTATGCCTCATTTTTTGGAATCGAACTCTCTTAGGATAAACACCGAGTTCTTTTGCCCATCTAGACACAAGTTCATGGACTTCCTCTGGTGTCATTTATCAGCCTCCGTCCCAATTCAAGGAGATCTTTTCCTATTTTCACCCGTTCCCTTACCTGTTTGACGCCATTCTCTTTCAAAATGCGGTATATCTTTCTCAGCAGTCCTTGTTGAAGGTTTTGATTGTAGGTCCAGCCTTCGTTTGACAAAAGGATTTTGGTGATTTCCTCGGATACGGTTACATCCTCTATACCATAGCTTTTGAGAAGCCAGTGGACACTGAAAGTTGCAGGGTCTAATTTTGATTCTTTATAGCTTCTTACCGACTCAACGGCACTCTCAGATAGTCCTGTAACCTTTTCTAGGGCCTCTTTTGCACTGATTTGCCTTTCCTCAAGCCGTTTTATAATAGATTCTATCTTTTCAATTAAGAACTCCAGATAAGGAACCTCATGTTGGTGCTCTTTTATGTATCTCATCAAACTACGGCGGAGGTTGTAGACCTTAACAATGTCGTCTATCCTCTCGTTTTTTATAGTGTCGGCAATATGCTCATCGATTTTATAAACAGGAAGGCCATCCACAATGGTTTCAATATCAACGCTGTTTCTGATTAGCTCCTTTGTCTTTTTCAACAGTTCTCTTCTCTCAAAATCTGTTGGATAGAACTGGGCCCTGATAAACCGGTGGAGCTTTAATAGCAACTTATAGTCTTCGAGATAGTCTCTGAGAAATGGGTCCGGAGATAGGATCTCATAAATGTCCTGAATGTTCTTGAAAAGTTGAATGAAGTCATCCCTCTTTTTGCGATTGCTGAATACCTTCACTAGTTTCTCCAACTTTTTGTCCCAGCTTATGCTATTATCTCGTAATAGCCCGAGATACTCTTCCGCTCTCCCCATTAATTCCGCAAACCTCTTGCGTAGTACTTCCAAATCAAAGACTGCTCCTTCAATACTCTTACTGTCAAACGCCAGAGCCCTCTGAAGGTCTTCAAAAATTCCGATGTAATCCACGATTAGACCGGCTGTCTTATGAAGCTCCCCATCTGAATAGGGGCGGTTAACTCTTGCAATGGCCTGAAGTAGTGTATGGTCTTTCATGGGCTTGTCCAGATACATGGTTTGGAGAATGGGAGCATCATATCCCGTTAAGAGTTTCTCGGTAACTATGAGAATCTTAGGTGGCCTATCCCGTTTTTTGAAGTTTCTTCGTATCTCATCCTCTTGGTCTTCTTTAAGATGGTACTTCTTTAGTATACCTTTGTCATTATGCATGGGAGTATATACAACTGCAATTTCTTCTGGAGGAATCGCTGAGTGCGGATTCTCTTCATAGAGTTCCTTAAACGCTTCCATATACAGGGCACAGGCTTCTCTATCCACGGCAACAATCATCGCCTTAAATCCAGAGGGTTCAACGAACTTTTTATAATGCTCGGATATATGTTTAGCAACCTTTTTAATTCTCTTTTGGGCTTTGAGGACCTCTTTTATCTTCGATACTTTATCAAGGAGCTTGTTAAGTTCCTCTATGCTGGCTATTCCTTTCTCTTCGTATAACTTGAAAAATTCCTCCAGAATTGTTTTCCTGTCTAAGCGATATTCCTGTGGTGCGAGGGTGTAATATAAGGGGACGGTAGTTCCATCCTCAATGGACTCCTTGATACCGTATTTGTCTAAGTATGGTCTGTGATATTTCTTCATGTCCTCAAAGGCAAAGAGATTAAATGTGCCCTTGCCGACCTTCCCCTTATCTATTGGAGTACCAGTGAACCCAAAATAGAACGCGTTGGGAAGGGCTGACCTCATCTGGATCCCTAAGTCTCCTTCCTGTGACCGATGAGCCTCGTCGATGAATACAAAGATGTTCCTACGGGTGTTTATATTGGAAGGCATTCCCTGGAACTTATGGATTAACGTGACGATGATTCCCCTGTAATCGCTCTCTAACAGTTCCCTAAGGTGAACTTTGGATTCTGCGACAATGAAATCCAGCCCAAACTTTGTAAGATTACGGACTAACTGTTTCTGGAGTTCAATACGATCAACGACCATTATAATAGTTGGATTCTCCAGCTCGGGTATTCTCCTTATTTTTGAAGCGGCAACCATCATAGTTAGAGTTTTTCCTGAACCCTGGGTATGCCATATAAGGCCAGTTCTTGCATCTCCTGTGATTGCCCTATTGACTACCCTCTCAACTGCCTTAACTTGGTGTGGTAGCAAGACGAACTTGCTGAGCTCTTCATCCTGTTCAAAGAATACTATATAATCCTCGATAAATCTCAATGCTCTTTCTTTTCTTAGCATTGAAAAAATCAGGTCTTGGAGGCCGTAATCTTTACCCTCCTCCGTTTTCCAGCGATAAACGTTTCTTTCGTTGAAGTTCCAAGTTGCCGAGTATATTAGATTGAGACCGTTACTGGCCAGATACATCTGAAAATATTTCATGAAGTTGGGAACCTCTTCGTGATACCTGGAGATTTGCTCCACAGCATGAGAGCGCCAATCTTTAACCTCGCCATCTACAATGTTAAACAGCCAAGAAGCTTTAGTCTCAACGATAAAAAGCGGAATTCCATTGATAAAAAGCACAATATCGGCCCTATCCTTTTTCATATCCTCCATCCAGAATTCCTGGGTGTAATGAAACACGTTATTTTCAGGATTTTCAAAGTCAATCAGTCTTAAATTCAACTCCCTCTTCTCGGATTTGCTATAGAACGTCTTTTGTCCCCGCAAATATCTAAGGAATTCCCTATTTCCCTCTATATTAGCCCTGATGTTTCGTATTCTTTGGAGAACCACATCAGCTTCTTCTTCACTCATAGAGGGATTAAGTTCCAGTAACTTTTTCTTGAAAATCGGCAGGATAAAGGGCTCTTTCCAAGTTTCTCTCAGTGAATCGATTTTTTCGGGAGAGATGTATTCCCATCCAAGGCTGGTAAGGTACATCATGAACGGTTTCTTTGCTGTCTCTTCTTCTGTAAACACTCTGTATCCCCTCCGCATTCTACGTAGTCTTTCATGAGATTGAAAATCTCCCGACCAAATTCATCTACGTGTTTTTCAATAATTCTCTCGGCCTCTTCTTTGCTTAGTACCTTCTTTTGGTAATGGAGTAATGCATTCCTAATGTAGTTTATTTTATATCCTCCATAAAGTCCATTAAAATTGTACTTCTCGTATAGTGTATTAACCCACTCTCGCTTTTTCTCTGAAGGTTCTTTTCTTAATAAGAGCCCTTTTAGAAGTTCAAGTGCAATATACAAGTTAAGAAATCTATCAATAGGATCCGGATCACTCATTGCTCGATTCCAGTATTTAATTGCCCTAAAGAGAACAGATTTTGAATCCTCATCTAGATTTTTGAGAGACTTGAAAATTTCAAAAAACTCATCTAAGCGTACCTCTTTGATGTTAGGAACTACTTTAACGTAAATAGTCTTAGAACCGATAATCACCCATCTTGGGTCAAGATCGATAATTTTTATGTCAGAGATCTCATAGGGCACTTCTCCACATAAAACAATCACAGGAAGAATTTGTTCAGTTATTAGAGATGTAGCTGTTTCTTTAGCATCCCCTAAATCCTGTGAATCCACGGTCATTTCAACGAGGATTACTGGAGAATTTGAATCACTTTTATTCTCCGACTTTACTATAATCCCACCCAGTTTAATAGGGCTATCGAAAGATAATGCTTTGTCACCTGCAGACTTTAGGGCCACTGTAACTTTATAAGAGGGCATTCCAGTTTCTCCTCCGCTTGGCGGATTTCTTCCTTGGAGTGTGGCCTTTTTGAGACTTTTTCTTTTGCGATTTCTTTTTTGGCCTTGAGTTCTGGTTCCCAACCTTGAATTTTCTTAGTTTTAGAGCTCTAATGTCGGATGGGAGGCCAGAGACATCCGCTCCGGCAGGGTAAATGATGTTCTTGCTTTTTATTTCGACGTTTGGACCTGAGAGGTATTTTGCATACCTATTAACCTGCCGAACATGCTCCTCTCTTGCTTTGGGTTCCCTTTTCACCTCAAATATATGTCTCTCAATTCTGTTACCTCTCCGTCTCTCAACAATGTAATCAGGCTCGTATCCGTTCCTTCTCTCCCGTTCTTTGATAACCCATCCCTTAGAAGCGGGGAACCTTCGCCGGAGTAGCTCTCTCACATAGGGGTACATATCAAACTCTCTAAAACTTCCCGACATAGGCATCCCCCGTATTACGTTAGTTCTATCTTTGTTGGATTTTTATCACTTTCGCTAGTATCGAGAAAAGGAGAAGGCAATCACTCCGTTGGGGTTTTGAGGTTAGAAACGCGAATCTGGCCCGTCATGAGTTTGTGCCTGAGCGTTGAGAACAGCTCCTCCAGGGCTTTGCGCTTTTGCTGGGCCAGTTCTATTTTTTTGTCTACTGTTAGGAGAATGTTAGCAATTTTACGTTGTTCTTCCAGGGTTGTAGGTAATGGCACTTTAATATTCTCAATGTCACTCTTTTTGATAGCTTTAAAAGTAGATCCATCTCCTAGAGATACAAGTTTTGGCTTTATCAATTTCAAGTAATAGAATAGAAAGAACTCATTAACATGTTTTTTATTGACTTTCAATGCGGCCAAACCTCTTCCAATGCACAACTTCGTGGGAGCTATATTAATATCTCCTACTGGAGCTCTGACGGATATTAGAAGATCACCAGCATCGGCTATTTTTAATGGGTTCGTGGTATACACTGTTGGAGTTGGATAAACACTTCCAAATTCAGATTTTCCCTGTAAAAAAGGAATACCTGCCTCCCATGTGTTATATGAGGAAGAAGGAGGAGATTGCCCCATGAGAATCTTGAAATATTTTTGATTTCCCAAGGCTACTACCTCCCAATGCTCTGGGATCTCTCCAATCTCCGTCATCTTTATCGGCTGATTTGGGTCAAGGCCCCTGGTGAATAACCTCTTCATTAGAGCCTTTTTGAGTTCCTTGGTAGTTTCGATTATTTTCTCCTGCTGTTCAATTGCCCGCTGGACTGTTTTCAAGACATAGACGATTTTGCGTTGTTCTTCTAATGGGGGAAGGGGTATTTGTAATTCAAGAAAGATTTCTGGCTTTAGCCGTAATCTGCTAATATTAGATGTACCACTACTAAGACTTCGAAGATATTCCCAAATAGTTGGTTGACTAATATAGAATAGCAAATATTCTGGATCTAAAATATTTTCATCTTTTACACGGAATGTAGGGAATTCATTCGATACATATGCACCATCAAATTCTTTAGAAACTAATGCAAATGAACCTTTCCATGCAAATAGTTTGTTATAGATAAAATCTCCAGCCCGTACTTGGTAAAGTTTTTTTGCCTTTATATCATTTCCGTTAAATATACCCTTTTCAAAGATACCCTTGCAGTACCATTTGACACCCAGTACCCTATATTCAAAATCTCTCAAAACCCTTGTCTCTCTTTTTACTGGCTTTAATACATCATTAAGTCGAACAACGTCCCATCCTTCCGGGAGTTCTCTACCATAAAGTTTCTTTCTCTCTTTTTGGAGGA
>JAMOPD010000357.1 GCA_027064745.1 Thermococcaceae archaeon | reverse complement strand
GTTGGCACCGGTGAGGATGACTACCCTCTCACTGTGCGCGCCCGGGACTGGGAACCCATCGGGCGTCTTTCCGACGGCATAGCTGACCGGCTGGGGGTTTTCTATGAAGAGATGCCGCCCGTTGACGAACGCTATTCCACCCTTCCAGAGCTCAGGGAAGGAAAAACCCTCGGTGAAGCCCATCACGGCCAGCAGGAAATCAAGCTCGTAAACCCTGCCGAGTTCCTCCTTGAGCTTGGGGAGAATGGGCATGATTCTCTCAAGCACTTCCCTGCTCTTGAGGTACAGCTCGACCTTGAGCTCCCTTTCGAGCTCCTCGCGGAGCATCTCTACCCTCTCGGGGGGAACTGTCACAGGGTACAGCTCCTCCCGGGAGAAGAGCTCAACGGTGATGCCAAGCTTTTCGCTCAGCTCGTTTTCGGCCTCGTTTATTAAATCCAGAATCTCGCCCTCGACCTCGCCGAAGTGCCTGAATATTGCCTCGTAGTTTCCGGCCTTGAGCTCCCCGAGGAAGTCGAGCAGCTCCTTCCCGCTCAGCGTCAGGCTGAACTTCTCAAGTTTCTCGGCTATTTTCTCGTTAAGCTCGCGCTCTTTCTCCGCAACCAGCTCCTCAAGGCCGTCGAGGAGCTTCCGCTTTTCCATGACCTCCCCAAGTTCGTTCAGCTCACGGAGTATCTCCGAAGCGACGCTGCCCTCGCCGGTTAGCTCGCCGATTTTAACTAGAGCCTCAAGCGTTTCCCGGTTCTCCCAGAGGGGCATGATGTAGAGTTCCGGGGCTATCTGGGACGGCGTTAGTTCGATGTCAATCCCATAACCAACGGTACTGAGCACCAGGGGGTAGCCCTCGCCCTCTTCCAAACTTGTCGAGACCTCGCAGAGCCCCAGACCCTCGGCTCTCTCAAGCTCACTTTCGTCAACTATGAGAATCCTGTCGTGGAGGTAATCGCGGCGGAACTTTATCGGCTTGACTTTGGCTATCTGCTCCCCCAGCTCGGGCCGGATTTTGGGAAGGTTTTTCCGGAAATAGTCCTGTCTGCGGAGAATCTCCTTCTCTTCAGAGACAGGTTCGAATTGCTCAAGAAATGTCGAACTCCCTGGAAGGACTAACCGCCTCTTTATCTCCTCGCGGATTGAGCGGTATATCGCTTTAGCCTCGGGGTTCAGCTTGAGGTTCATCATTTAAAAGAAGTATAAGGTGCTAAAAAACTTACCTTTCATCCTTTGATACTGTCAGGATAACAGCCCGCATGCCAGATTTATTATCAGGCACCCTCACAGATTATCCTGACAGTATGCATCCTTTAGAAGCTTTAATGGATTAAATTGATTCTAAGGCCCCTTGATACTTAGCTACTCTTCACCTTCTCAACAACCCTAATCTCATAAATCCTAGTAACTGGATACTGTCCCTTCTCGTCCTTCTCAACGGCCTTGACCATGTCCCATATCGTCAGCAGGGCAACCGTAACGCCCGTTAAAGCATCCATTTCAACTCCTGTCTTGTAATACGCCTTTACTTCACATGTAGCCTCTATGTAATCCTCGCCGAACTCGAAGGAGATGTCAACGCCCGTGAGGGGTATCGGGTGGCAGAGCGGGATCAGCTCCGGCGTCTTTTTCACAGCCAGAATTCCTGCAATCTGGGCCGTTGCAATAACGTTGCCCTTCTTCGTCTTTCCCGCTCTGATGAGCTCTATCGTTTCCGGCTTGAGCTTTATCCTGCCCTTGGCAACCGCCTTCCGGAAAACTTCCTTTTTGTGGCCCACTTCAACCATCTTGACACCCTTCTCATCAACGTGTGTTAGCTCTCTCATCTTACCACCTGATATATATTAGGAAGCGTAAAGTTTAAAATCCTGTTCCTTAATCCTACTTTAGATTATCTCAAATTTACCACATATAGAGGTGCATCATAATGCCATCTCCTGCAATAATTATTGAGAATCTGACAAAGTCCTATGGTAAGTTAAAGGCTGTGGACAACCTTAGCCTAGAAGTTGAGGAAGGAATTGTATTTGGATTCTTAGGCCCAAATGGGGCAGGAAAGACCACAACTATTCTCAGCATGCTTGGTCTTATTATTCCCGATAATGGAAGAGTAATGCTTCTAGGATATGATGTCTCAAGGGAACCTGTAAAAATTAAGGAGAGGATTGGGTATCTACCTGAAAACGCTACCGTCTATGGGGAATTAACTGCTTGGAGAAATCTCGAATTTTTTGCAAATTTTTACAACATGTCAAGATCAGAAAAAGAAAAAAAGATAGCAGAATTATTG
>JAMOPD010000356.1 GCA_027064745.1 Thermococcaceae archaeon | reverse complement strand
TATTGAAACTTGTTGGCCTCTGGGATGTCAGATACAGAAAGGCCAAAACATTCTCGAAGGGCATGAAACAGAGACTACTGATAGCACAAACATTCATAAATGATCCTGAACTCCTTATTCTTGATGAACCTACAAGTGGTCTGGACCCAGAAGGAGCACGTCTTGTTAAGGATTTAATACGAGAAGCCAGATCACAAGGGAAAACCATCTTTTTCTCATCTCATATCCTTAGTGAGGTGGAGGAACTTAGCAACAAAGTCGGTATAATTGTTTCAGGTAGATTAAAGGCGGTTGGCAGTATTAGAGATATAAAAAAGGAGTTCATGGAGCTCGAAGGATATGAGATAAAGCTTGAGACGAAAGAACCACTTCCTGAGATAGATCATTCTGAGATAACAAGAATGGAATTCATTGGAAATAATAAAGCCATAATATTTGCCAAAAGTGATATTAGAGAGGATATCTCTCGTTATCTAAGTAATCACGGTGTTACAATATTAAGCCTTGAAATTGAGGAACCCGGCTTAGAAGATGTTTTTCTCAAAACGATATATGGGAGGGATAAAAAATGAAAATAAGGAAAGCACTCTTAACCTTGGCTTTGATAGCTTTCCTTATGCCGTCTGTTGTAGCCCAGCCATACATTACGGTTTTCCAAGGAAAATTACTCCCTGGAGAGAGCCTATCAGTTGGTGGCTACAATATAAAAATTGTACAAGCCATAAATGGTACATACTACTTGATGGTAAATAATGGAAGCAACACTGTGGAGCTTAGACCCTTTGTGTTTGGAACAAAGATTGAGCTGAAAGGTGTTAGGATAACTCTGGGAAGTTACACTGATGGAGGATTCCTGATTATCTCTGTTAAACCGAAGCTAATTGCAAAACTTCCAGCTAAACCCGGCGAAAGTGCATCATTTAGCGGAAATACCATTAAAGTCCTTGATGTTAGCAATAAAAGTGCTGAGGTGTCTGTAAATGGCATTCAAAAAATTCTTCCAATAAATAGTACCGTGACTGTGGATTTAATCGCATTAGAATATACCGAGGATGTTATAAATGTCTATGTTGCCGAGAAAGTATCCAAATGTTCCACTCAGGATTATTCCGTATTCTATGCAGTACAATCACTCAAAACTTCTGGTGCAGTCGACATTCCTATTACAATAACCAGTTATTCGAATTCAAGGTTGAGTTTGCCGCTTAAAATAATCTCAGCTCCTTCAGATTGGAAAGTCGGTTTTGTGTATAACGGCTTTGATGTTGATGAGATTAATATTCCGCCAAAAGGCTCAGCAACAGTTCTACTTCATGCTGAACCCTCCGGAAAAGGAAGTGTGAAATTTGAGATTGGAAATTTTATCGGTGAAGTGAAAATTTCCAGAGAAACAGGTATTGAGGTTTTCATTCCATACAGCACTATAGAAGCTGAGGCGGGTCGGGTTGTTAGCGCACCAATTTCTTTCAAGGGCTACGGCAGTGTAAGATTCACTCCCATAAACATACCCTCTGGATGGGATATGTACCTCACGAATGGTCAATATAGGCTGAGAAGCTTTCAGATTGAGGGGAGCTCCAGTGCAAATCTCATGATTGAAATTCCAAGGAATGCAACTTTAGGGTATCACAACCTCTCATTCGAAATTAATGGCAGGAGGTATTATACAGGAATCTACATATACAAAACTTATTTGGGCCAACCTGCAGAACTTCATGTGCGTCTTCTTGACACCACTGGGGCTCCAATAACTCAAGGATGGGTAAGTGTTAGAAATAAGAATTTAACTGTGACTCAAAATGGAGAAGCTACATTTGAGCTTTCCCCTGGGGAATATACAATAAAAGCCTATGCTGAAGGGTATCTGTCTAAAGAGGAAAAAATAAAACTGGGGGATGGTGAATCCAAAGATCTACAAATTACCCTTGAAAAAGCGCCCTACTATTTTGATGTTAAACTTCAAAGTGATGTTGTTGCAATCCAAGCAGGAATGAGCGGGAGGCTTGAGCTTTCAATTAGAAACCTTGGGAGCAAGGATGATGAATATACAGTTGAAATCGAAGGCTTGCCCTCTGGATGGAATTATATGCTCAGTCAAGATTCAAGCGGTTCAGTCCCTATAAGTACAGTGAGCCTCGCCAGTGGTAGCTCTTCAACAGTCTATATTATAATCTCCCCACCATTTACTGCTCAACCCGGAGAGATAAAAGGAAAATTGGTTGTTGAAGGAAGAGGAGGAGAAAAAAGTATCCCTATAACCATTAGGATTATAGGAAGCTACAACTTACACTTAGACGCATCGCCTCCTTCAGTAACTATTAAGAGCGGTGGTTCTTCAGCAGTTTCCCTTCATCTAACCAGTGATATGGGCGTTGTAACAAATGTGAAATTCTCTGTGCAGGCTCCGAGTGGTTGGGAAGTGGAGGTTGTTCCGAGTACAATTCCAAGAGTTGGATACGCAGAGGTAAATGGGCCTGTGAAGGTTATAGGAGGCGGAATGGCCTCTGCTGAGTTAAGGATCAAGGTTCCAAAGTCTGCTCCTGCAGGAACCTATACCATCAAAGTTAGAGCAACGGGTGATCAGGCAGAGGCTGACACAACCGTCGCCGTGAGGGTAGTCCAGAGCTCTGGCTTTACGTATCTTGGTGTTCTAATTCTAATTGGTGCGTTTGCTCTGGTTATCTGGATGATGAGGAGGGTTGGAAGGAGATGAACCCTGCTTGGAACATAGCCCTAAAAGAGGTCTATACCTCAGTAAAAAGTCGGAGGTTTGTGATAATTATTGGTTTCTATCTCCTTATTTTCGCTTTGGCTGTTTACAGCATTAAGGATTATCTAATCAGAATGGGTGTCCCTCAGGTTGAGTCCAATAATCTCTTCCTGTGGGGGGTTACCGGCGAAGCATACATGACCCCATTAGCAATGCTATTCATGATAAACATGAGCATAATCACAGTCATTGGGGCAATACTTGGGGCAGCCCTCGGAGGGGATGCAATAAACAGGGAAATTGAGACAGGAACAGCTAAAGTCCTCCTCGGCCATCCTGTTTACAGGGACGAGGTTATCAATGGCAAATTTCTTGGCATGGGGATTCTTATAGCAGTGACCAACCTAGTGGTTTATATAGCCATCATAGCTGTAATGATGATTCTTGGAATTCCAATTGATGGAGATTCAGTGCTCAGGGGATTCTTGGTGATGCTTGTAACAATACTGTACACACTGGTATTCCTATCCATTGGACTCATGTTTTCTACATTCTTTAAGAAGCCTGAAGCATCTACCTTTGTAGCTAGTGGATTGGCCATATTCCTAACGGTGTTTTATGGAATTATTGTGGGTGTGATAGCGCCAAAGCTCGCTGGTCCAGAGCCGCCATGGGGTACAAGTGCCCATAGGATGTGGCAGGAAACTGTGAATACATGGATGGCACGGCTTCACTTCCTTAATCCGGCGCATCACTACGTTCAGCTTGTTCAGCATATCTTTGGGGGTGACAAATTCTTCAACTATTACGTTTCACTGAGGGATTCCTTCACCTATGGTTTCAACAATCTGGCAATGCTCTTTGTAATGCTCCTTTTACCTTTTGCTTTCGCCTATGTGAGGTTTTTAACCAGCGATTTGAGATAGAAACATTCCATTTTTAGAACAGGAAAAAGGAAACGGAAGCTCAGCCCTTAGCAACTCCGATTGGCCTCATTCTGGCCACGAGCTTAGCAATTCCCGCCTGATGGACGACGTTGACAACGTTGTCAACATTCTTGTAAGCTCCAGGAGCTTCTTCAGCAACGACCCTGAGCGAGGCCGCGCGGATGTAAATTCCCTGCCTCATGAGTTCATTTCTCAGCCTGTCGCCGCGGTACTGCCTCGTTGCGGCCTTTCTGCTGAGCACCCTGCCAGCACCGTGGCATGTTGAACCAAAAGCCTCCTTCATTGATCCCTCTGCTCCAGCCAGAACGTAGCTTGCAGTCCCCATTGAACCAGGAATTAAGACGGGCTGGCCGACGTCGCGGTAGGCTTTCGGCACGTCGGGGTGACCTGCCGGGAAGGCCCTTGTCGCTCCCTTTCTGTGGACGACTACCTTGACTTTCTTCCCCTCAACCTCGTGCTCCTCCACCTTGGCTATGTTGTGGGCGACGTCGTAAACGATGTGCATCTCCATGTCCTCCGCCTTGCGCTTGAAGACCTCTTCAAAGCTCTCCCTGACCCAGTGGACTATCATCTGCCTGTTTGCCCACGCGAAGTTGGCTGCGGCCTTCATCGCGCTGAAGTAGCGCTGTCCCTCCTCACTCTGGAAGGGGACGCTGACGAGCTCGCGGTCAGGCCAGGGTATGCGGTATTTCTTAACGGCCTTCTCCATTATCCTGAGGTAGTCGCTCGCCACCTGGTGGCCGAGACCGCGCGAACCGGTGTGGACCATCACGACGACCTGTCCCTCGAAGAGGCCATAGGCCTTTGCTATCTCCTCGTCGTAGATTTTGTCAACGACCTGAACCTCGAGGAAGTGGTTTCCAGAGCCGAGGGAGCCGAGCTGTGGCGCTCCCCTCTGCTTCGCCTTCTGGCTGACGGCGTTGGGATCAGCCCCCTCCATTCTCCCGCCTTCCTCAAGGTGTTCCAAATCCTCCTTCCATCCGTAGCCGTTGTCAACCGCCCACTTGGCGCCGTCAGCTAAGACGTCATCGAGCTGGGTCCAGTGGAGCCTCACCCTTCCCTTGCTTCCAAGTCCGCTCGGGACGTTCTTGAAGAGCATGTCAACGAGCTGTTTAATCCTCGGGTGAACTTCTTTTT
>JAMOPD010000355.1 GCA_027064745.1 Thermococcaceae archaeon | reverse complement strand
GTCACCTCATTTTTAGCATAGCTAAGCCCTTTCTGCTCGGCCAGATAAACGAACTCGGCCGGGTGGACTCCAACTACAGCGAAGGCCTTAACGGGCGTCCCCCTGTTTATCTTCTCGACGAGCTTGATGTGGAAGTCCATTGCCTTTATGAAATCTTCTGCCTTTAGACCTGGGAAGCCGTAGTCGTGGGCCGTTTTGTATACGACGACGAGATGCGTCCCTCCAGCGCGGTGGAACTGCTTTACAGCCTCAAGGAAGAGCCCCTTGAAGGGGTCAACATGAAAGTGGTCATCCCAGATTATCATCAGTACTCACCTTCTGGAAGATTTGAAAGTTTGGAGTTTAAAGTTTAAGGATTACGATTGATAAATCTCCAGAATTTCACCTTCCCCGGTATTGATTCGCCCCTCCAGAACAAGGGCGACTTTATCATATTCGACAGCAAAATCCACCTTCTGCCTATCTCTTTGGATTTCTCTTATCAGAGCGACATTGTTTCCTTTAAGCTTGTAACCGGGATAGATGACACCCTCCACAACCTCACCAACAAGAACTTGTTTCGTGAGAATTTCAAAGACCTTCTCTACTTTAAACTTTCCAACAGGCTTTCGAGAGGTTATCTCTGCTCGGTCATTTTTAAAGAGTTTTGATAGGAATGACAAAAGGTATCACCTCAAAATTTCATCCATAGTAACCTCAATGATTTTCCCTATGAATCCATGAGATGCGGATTTCTTAAAGAATAATCTGGCGGAGATACCACGACCTTCAACCTCAATTACGGTACTCACTATTCTTTCCAATTCTGGAAGAGGATTTATATATGCTCTTTTAGCAACATTCTTATCAATGATATAAAATGCCTTTCTTCTTTTGTTTCCTAGGAACTCTTGCATGGAAACTATTATCATGTAAAATTCTTGGGGGCCATGGACAAAATAAAAGAGTCTCTCTAATCCAAGAACGATATTTATAGCTCTCTTAGTATTCTTGAAGGCCTCTTGGGCAGCTTCTTTATACTTTTGTATGTACGTTGAGGGGGCTTCGCTAATTGAGATACGTTTGATGACGTTTCCAACTTCCATTTTACCACCGGTTTTTATCACATAAACATCACTAAAGTCTTCATGAACCCCAAAAAGTTCCAAATTTGTCTTTATTGTATAAAGCATATCGAGGTTGTCATCTATTATTATGGGGAGATTCTTACGTCTTGAGTATTTTAGTAAAGCCAGAACCGTAAATTCTGGAATATATGAAGGCTTACATTCCACTAGCACGCTTTCTCCAAATTGTATTTTGTCTAGAATATCCTCAAGCACGTTTTCCCGAATCATGCACACCCCCAATGATACATTTACTTTTGGGTAATTAAGCTTTTCGTGAATATCTGGAAGTTAATCAAGATGTTAAAAATTATTAGAGGAACATAGAGAAAATTAGAGATTGTGCAGAAGGAAGATTGAAGTAAAGTCCTTGAATAATAGGTAAAGGCTGAGGTTTAATTATAACTATCTTTATAAATAAAAAAGCTCAGAGAAATGTTAAGTGAACCGAACATGAAATACAGGGATCGAATGCTCTTACAGTCTCTTCCATTTTTTGCATGAATTCCATTTCACTTGTATTTCCGTATCTCTTCTTTGCCTCGGTGAAAAGGCTGAGCTCCATCATGGCATGATTGAAGGCTGTGGGTGTTATTATGTTTGAATATGCTATGTTACCCCTTTCGTCTATTCTGTAATGATGTATTAGCGCTCCTCTTGGAGCTTCAACATATCCAATCCCTTCGCCTTCCTTAGGTTCTATGGTGATGTTTTCTCCGTTTATACCTTTGTCGAGAAGCTCTTTTACAATCTCCCTGGCTCTTTCTAGGGCGTATATAAGCTCTATAGCCTGTGCCAGATTATTCAAGCTTACGTATCCCTGAGATAATTGTTCTTTATATTCCTCAAATAATCTCTTTGCCATTGGGGTCAGCATGTTATTTTTGAGAATAAGTCTTGGTAATGCTCCTACCATGAATATCTCTCCTTTGTAGTGGCTCTGCTTTGCAAAGCTATACGGAAGGGAACGCTCTTCAATATGCTCGAAATAATCAAAGCTCTCGCCGTCACTTGCAATTAGTTTATCTCCATAAAGATAGCCGTTTGTGGCAATGTAATATTTTGCTTTTGCTCCGAGGGGTTTTTGGGATGCAAAGAGTCCTATGATTCTCTTTGCAAATGTGAGCAGAGCTTCACTGTTTTTTTCAATCTTTTCAAGCTCTTCAACAGTAGGATATCTTCCAAATCCTCCGGGTTTTATATTTATTCCGTGGATTTCTCTGCCTCCAATAGTCTCCCTTATGTAATTTCCAAATGCCTTTATTGTGAACCCCTCCTTTACTATCTCACCATGTTTGCTTGCCATCCTTATGGCGTCGGCATAGCCAAATAAATCCGGAGCTACAAGCAGGTATAGATGTAGGGCATGGCTTTCAAGGAGTTCTCCTATGAGGGCGAGCTCCCTTAGGAGTTCTATCTCTCTTGTTACCTTAACTCCGAAGGCATTCTCTATTCCTCTAACGGAGGCAACACTGTGGGAGAGGTAACAGATGGCACATATTCTTGCTTCTAAGTCAGGAACATCGTAATAGTATCTGCCTAAGGTGAGTAGTTCAAAGAATCTCGGTCCTTCAAAGATTTTTACTTTCACCTCTTTAACTTGCCCGTCTTCAATCACTATCTCTGCTCCGCCGTTTCCTTCAACACGCGTGAAGGCTTCAATTTCAATGCTCACCATCTAATCTCCCCCCTTGCAAACGTCTTAAACTTTCTGCGTATATACTCCTCATCGTAGCCGAGCTTCTTTAGAATCTCAAATTCTTCTGCAGGATTGGCATCCTTTGGCAATGGCCCTCTGCATCCGATGCATCCAAGCCCGGATTTCACACATATAGCATTGCACCCACCGAGTGTTATAGGGCCAAGGCAGGGAATGCCTTTCTTGACGAGAACACATTCATATTCATTGAGCTTACACTCAATGCAGACTGGATAATCTTTTCTTGGGGGTTCAACACCTTTAGCCAGATTCATCAGAACCTGATATATTTCATCCTTATCATATGGGCATCCTGGCAGAGCGTAATCAACGGCGACGTATTCGGTTATGGGCTTTGAATCTAAGGCTTTCATTGGATTTGCCCTTGTCCCATAAACCTTTTCTAATTTTTCCCTGATCTTTCCTTCAACGCTGCCTTGAACAGAACCGTGAGTTGCGCACGTCCCGAGGGCTATCAGATAGTTTGAGTGATTTCGAGCATATTTCAAAAGATCCAAATCCCTTTGGGTTGAAACACTACCTGTTACAACTGCAACATCTAGGTGATCGTGCTCTTTAAAGCTTGAAGCCATGTGGAATTCTTTTATCTCATAGAATTCAAGCAGGTCAAAGAGCTTTTCGTAGAGAAATAAAATGTTCAGTGCACAACCACCACAGCCTGTTAGCTCAAAAACACCAAGCTTTAGCATCATATCAGCCCCCTCGTGGATAGGGCATCCCAATATGTAAAGACAGGACCATCTTTACAGACATATTTTATTGAGGTGCTGGTTCCAACTATACAGTGCCCGCACTTTCCTACACCGCAGCGCATCCTTCTCTCAAGTGTCATGTATATCCTACCCGGTGAGAGCCTTCTGTCGAGGAGTTCTTTTATGACAAACTTATACATGACAGGTGGGCCGCAGATTAGGGCATAGGTGTTAGTGATATCAAATTCTTCTCCTCTAAACAAGTCCGTGACAACGCCTTTGCATACTTTTGGAGCATATCCTTTCTCTAAATAGATGCACGATGGACTCTCCACCTCATAGGCCAGTTTTACTGTACAGTTCATAGCTTCTCCATGCTTTAGTAGATGTGTGATTTCGTCCCTGAACAGTATATCCTCGTAACTTTTTGTTCCATAGAAAAGATAGATATGCTCGTACTTTCCGCTGTCAAGAGCATACCACAGGACAGAACGGAGAGGTGCCATTCCGAGGCCACCGGCAACTAATACGAGATTTGAACCTTCCATCATGTCCATGGGAAAACCATTGCCATAGGGTCCTCTGATGCCTATGATGTCTCCTTCCTTGAGCTCATGCATGTACCTGGTCATTCTTCCTGCCTTTCTAACACAGAGCTGGAAGTAGCCTTCCCTAGTTGGTGTTGAGCATATGCTTATTGGGAACTCTCCAAATCCCCTTATATCTACAATGACGAACTGACCCGGTTTGTATTTAAAACCCCTGCTAACCTCCGGGTCTGTGAACCTAAGCGTGAAGAGCTTTTCTCTGGGGGTTAAGTCTTTTACTTCTAAAATTCTAACATCGTGAGTTTGAAATGTATTCTCATTCTCACTCATTCTAAAGCCTCCCTCACTTCATCTAAAACCTTGACGTGCTCTATTTTTGCGGGACAGAACTCATCACATCTGCCACATCCAACACAGTTAAACCCTGCCTCTGGATCAAAGTAGTTCTTACAGTAATAGCGGTGTCTGAATCTATCCAACCTAGTGGGCCTGAAGTTATGTCCTCCCGCAACCAGTCCATGGCTCGCCATGAAGCATGAGTCATAGCGCCTCTCCCTTACGGCCTCATATGCATTTATCCATCTATCACAGACTTCATAGCACCGACATGTTGGACATACCATGTTGCAGTTCCCGCAGCCGAGGCATATTTTCTCATATTTCTTCCATACTGGACTATCGTAAGCCAAGTCAAGCATATCGGCCAGTCCTTCTTTGTTAAGTTTCTTTTTGAAGGCCTTTGCTCTCTTTTCTTCAAAAGCCCTGAAATTTTTCAGATCTTCTTCGGTTATTTCTTCAAAGAGTTCTTCATTTGCCCACGCTATTTCATGACCTTTAACACTTCCTACCCTGACCAACCATCCATCTGGAAGTTCATGCAGGAATAGATCAAAGCCACTCATCGCGAAATCTGTACCTAGACTTTTGCAGAAGCAGTATTCGTCTGGCATACAGCTTATACCTACTATTATTGAATTTTCTCTTCTTTTCTTGTAGTATGGATCAACGGGTTCTTCGAGATAGACCTTATCTAGTATCTGGAGCCCATGTATGTCACAGCTGTGAACACCGAATAGAACTATTTTCTCTACCTCGATGCATTCTTCCCATTTGTTATCCTTAAGTTTTAACATTTCATCCCTCGGTTTAATAAAGAACTTCTTGGGAGGTAGCATGGTTCTGTTATAATCCAGCGAAACTTCACTGAGTGTTTCGACTTTTCTGAAAGAATATATTTTTCCCTGTTTTGTTGGGGCATAGATGTTTCCCCAGTTTTTTAGGGAATTGAAGAACTCCTCAAAATTCTCGTTAGGAAGTTTTACGTACCTCAATACGACCACCAACCTAAGAGCCTTTTATTTTAAGTTTGTCACACTGTCAGGATAAGTTAGAGGGCCCGCTTAATGCTCATACCGGATTTATTATCAGGTGTTCTCACGGGTTATCTTGACAGTATCTAAGTTTGTAAAGGATTGATTTAAAAATTTTTCAAACAAATGGTTGCCAACCAGACGTTACGAACTTGTACTTTAGTGCACTCTTATAAACATTAACGTCGAAACTTTTCCGAGAAATACTTGTGGTGATGCAGGATGGAAGCCTCGTTCGATTACATACGCTCTTATCCGCCGGAACCGAGTTCTCTAATTCCTCTTCTTCAGAGAACTCAGGAAAAGTTCGGCTACCTTCCCAGGGAGGCCCTTGAGGAGATTGCGAACTACCTCGGAATTCCCCTCAGCAGGGTCTACGGTGTGGCCACCTTCTACGCCCAGTTCCGCTTCGAGCCCCTCGGAAAATACGTCGTCAAAATCTGTCACGGGACGGCCTGCCACGTCAACGGCGCCGTAAACATATCCCAGGCCATAACCGAGGAGCTTGGAATTGAGGAAGGGCAAACGACGGAGGACGGTCTCGTAACGCTGGAGCGCGTCGCCTGTCTCGGATGCTGCAGCCTGGCACCGGTCATAATGATAAACGACAAGGTCTTCGGCAAGCTCACACCCGATAAAGTCAGGAAACTTATGAGAAAGCTAAGGGAGGGGAAGCTCGATGTCTGAGATTAAAGCAATAGCGGTCGGCATGAACTCCTGCGGGATAGCAGCGGGCGCGAGGGAAACCTACAAGGCCATAAAGGCCGAGCTTGAGAAGAGAAACCTCGACATCAAGCTCAAGATAGTCGGCTGCGTCGGCATGTGTTACCGCGAGCCCCTTGTGGACATCATCACCGATGAGGAGATAATCACCTACGGTCACGTTGACCCCAAGAAGGTCCCCAGGATCATAGAGGAGCACGTTATCAACGGAAAGCCCATAGAGGAGTGGGTTGTTAAGAGGGACTGGTGGGAGAACGGTGAGAGGAAGACGTGGGACGTTGATGGATACTTCGCCAAGCAGAAAAAGATAGTGCTCGAAAACTCCGGCTACATAGACCCCGAGAACATCGATGAGTACATCGCTGTTGGAGGATACGAGGCGCTGAAAAAGGCCCTCAAAATGAAACCGGAGGAGATAATAGACGTCATCATGAAGTCCGGGCTTCGCGGAAGGGGCGGTGCAGGATTCCCAACGGGGCTGAAATGGAAGTTCGCGAGGGAAGCCAAGGGAGACGTGAAGTATATAGTCTGCAACGCCGACGAAGGCGACCCCGGAGCCTTCATGGACAGGAACGTCCTGGAGGGCGACCCGCACCGCGTTATTGAGGGCATGATAATCGGAGCCTACGCGATCGGAGCGACGAAGGGCTTTATCTACGTCCGTGCAGAGTACCCGCTCGCCATAAGGAGGCTGAAGATAGCGCTGAAGCAGGCGCGGGAGAGGGGCTTCCTCGGTGAGAACATCCTCGGAAGTGGCTTTTCATTCGACATCGTCATCAAGGAAGGCGCCGGAGCGTTCGTCTGCGGAGAGGAAACCGCTTTGATAGCTTCCATAGAGGGCAAGCGTGGAATGCCGAGGCCGAGACCGCCCTATCCGGCCCAGAAGGGTCTCTGGGGCAAGCCCACCAACATCAACAACGTGGAAACGTGGGCGAACGT
>JAMOPD010000354.1 GCA_027064745.1 Thermococcaceae archaeon | reverse complement strand
GACCCTCGATGGGGTTATAAGGCCAATCGGAAGGCATGGTGTTGTCGGAGAAAAGGCCAGCGTGCTGGCCAGAGCTGCTTTCGAGATTACCACTCAACATCTATTTGAAGCCGCCGAAAGGGGAGAAGTAGATCCCCTTAACGGTGTCGTTGAGAACGTGTTAATTGGACAGCCCGTCCCTGTTGGAACGGGTATAGTTAAGTTAGCTATGAGACTGCCACTAAAACCACGGGAGGTGTGATTAATGGATTTAGCCTTCGAACTTAGGAAGGTGCTTGAAACAGGAAAAATTATCATTGGCTCAAAGAGGACTATTGAGCTGTCTAAGACTGGTGGAGCTAAACTCATTATCATAGCTAAAAATGCACCGAAGGATGTTAAAGATGACGTAACATACTATTCCAGACTCAGTAATATCCCTGTATATGAGTTCGATGGAACCAGCGTCGAGCTTGGAACACTCCTAGGAAAACCCTTCGTTATAGCCGCACTGGCTGTAGTAGATCCGGGAGAAAGTAATATCCTAGCCCTTGCTGGGGGTAAGAAGTAATGCCACTTAAACTAAATACAGATCAGATTAAATATATAGCACTTTTCGAGAGCATGACAGGGGCAACAGTAATGGATTGTCTAATAGACAGCACAAGGAACAGGTTAATCTACGTAATCAAAAAAGGTGAGATGGGGTTGGCACTCGGTAAGCGGGGTGTTAATGTTAAGAGAGTGCAGGGAATGTTGGGAAAAGAAATTGAGCTTATAGAGCACTCAGAGAACCCAGAAGAATTTCTCAGGAACATTTATAAAACGATGGGAGTAAAGGTTAAAAAAGTTCATATCACTGAGAAGAAAGATGGAAAGAAAGTAGCCCTCCTTGATATAAATCAGAGGGAAAAGCCGAGAGCTATAGGAAGAGGAGGGCAAAACATAAACCTAGTGAAGGAGCTTATGGAGAGGCATCACGGCATTCAAGATGTGATTATAATTTGATTTAAGAGGTGATGATCATGGCTGGTAAAAAGGCCCCAAATGGTGAATTCGCTGGAAGGAAGCTCAGGCTCAAGCGGCAGAAGTTCAGGTGGAGTGACGTTAGATATAAGAGAAGAGTCCTCAGGCTTAAGGAGAAGAGCGATCCACTTGAAGGAGCACCGCAGGCAAAGGGTATTGTCCTTGAGAAAATTGCAGTTGAAGCAAAGCAACCGAACTCAGGAATGAGAAAGGCTGTCAGGGTTCAGCTCATCAAGAACGGTAGAGTTGTAACGGCTTTCACTCCGGGTGACGGTGCTATAAACCACATCGACGAGCACGACGAGGTCATCATCGAGGGAATTGGCGGTCCAAAGGGCGGTTCAGTCGGCGATATCCCGGGAATCCGGTACAAGGTTGTCAAGGTCAACAGGGTTTCCCTCAAGGAGCTGGTTAAGGGCAGAAAGGAGAAGCCAAGGAGGTGAAAACATGGCAAAGAGCTTGCAGGAAAGATTCTATCAGCCCAAAGAGCTCAAGGTCTTTGGAAGATGGAGCGTTGAGGACGTTGTTGTTGAAGATCCCTCACTCAGGCCGTATATAAATTTGGAGCCAAGAATACTACCCCATACCCATGGTAGGCATGCCAAAAAGCCCTTCGGAAAGGCTCAGGTCCACATAGTTGAACGCTTGATAAACAAGGTCATGAGAAGCGGAGCTTCAAGCTACAAAGTCGGCGGGCACTTTATGAGAAGAGAACAGCGCTCATTAATGAGCAAGAAGATAAAGGCTTATGAGGTTGTCAAGGAAGCTTTCACAATCATAGAGCGGAGAACCAAAAAGAACCCGATTCAGGTTCTGATAAAGGCTATAGAGAACGCTGCTCCAAGGGAGGACACAACAACAATTGCCTTCGGTGGCATTAGATATCACATGGCCGTTGATATCGCCCCGATGAGAAGGCTTGATGTTGCCCTGAGGAACATAGCCCTCGGTGCCTCAGCCAAGTGCTACAAGAACAAGACGAGCTATGCTCAGGCTTTAGCAGAGGAGATCATAGCTGCAGCAAACAGGGATCCAAAGAGCTTTGCCTACAGCAAGAAGGAAGAAATCGAGAGGATTGCACAGTCCTCACGCTGAGGACTGGTTACTTTTCTGCTCTTCCATTTTCTCGTGTCGTTTATCAGAAGGTTTTATTATACCCTTCAGGAGAAAGGAAATGTTTATGTATTTATTGGCATCTGGGATGTTCAGCGGAAAAAGGGCAGTATTTTAGGGAGTCCTTAAAAGATTCAGAAGAAATATGCAAGAGTTTCTTGGGCATTTGGGACCTAGGGTTTCTATTTAACCCGATAGCATATTTTCTGTCCGAAAGCCCATATTTAGCGATTATAGATAGCTTTGCCGCATTTATGGCGTTGGTAATTGGAATTCTCGCATATAGAAGATACCGGTTTTTCAAAAGCCAACAACTCCTTCAAGAAGCCATCGTTAAGGGTGTCGAAATCGGCATGAAGAAGGCGAAGGAAGGCTAACCCTTCTCATTGAGATCAGAGGGAGTTACTTAGTTCAATAGCCAAGGAAATACATCACCCCAATTATGGCAAACGAAGTAAGAGAATGCCTATGAAACTCCTTTCCTGAGGTTTGAAGTGTAACTACTTACCGAAAACTATTTATTTTCCAAAATTTAATAAACTACCATGATAGTCGAAATTGTTAAAGTTGATAAAAATGGAAGGATATACCTACCTGCATCTCTCAGGAAAAAATTCGGGACCGGGTCTTTCTACATCGAGGAGAGAGGTGATGAAATAGTCCTCATTCCAATCCGCAAAAGAATCATGAAATACTATGGGATATTCAAGGGAGAAAACCTGAGCGCGGAAGAACTGGACAAACTGATTGAAGAGAAAACAGAAAAACTCCTGAGGGATGAACTGTGAAGGTCTATATTGACGTGAACGTTATCTATTATTTTCTCACCGCCAGCGAGGAGTTTGGAGAACGTGCAGAGGAACTGCTGGAGAAATACAGCGGGGACCTGATTACTTCGGCACTCACAGTATGGCAACTCTACATCCTGTTTCGAAGGCAGAAAGCAAAGTTCAGTATCGGAGATATACTTTCAGACTTGGGTATCGAAGTAGTCCCTCTAACTGCGGAAATTCTCAGAAACGCCGAAAAATGCAAAAAGCTTGATTTCGATGACGCCATCCATTATGTAACGATGAAAGCTCATGGAATAACAACAATTTTATCAAACGACAGAGATTTCGACAAGGTTGATGTGAAAAGAATATTCTAAACTTGCCCACGAATAAAAACGTTGGTATCAATCAAAAATCCCTCTCCCATTCTTCCCTCAGCTCCCTGAGGCTCTTCTCAAGGTCTTTCCCCCTGTACTTTGACGGCTCAACCCCCTAAAGTTCTGGAGGAATTATAACATCCTTAACCTTCCCATACTCGTCGTAAATGTATTCCACGCTTTCCGTACACACCGGTGAAAGGTTTGTCTTCCCAATATTTAACTTCTTCGTCAGACATTATACCCTTTGGGAGAAGGGAAATGGATTCCCAAGCTATAGCAACCATACTTGTATTGGCTTCTCTAACTGTGCTTATTGGTTTGATAATGTTGTAAGATTCACTTAGACCTCGGAACGAAGAGAATCTTGCAGAGCTCCAAAAGGCATCCAACAATGCGTTAACCGGCATGATCTTGGCGTTCTTCATTGCTCAACCCCTGGCTTCCATTTCGGCAGTCATAGGAGCAGGGTTATTTGGATGGTTGATGGCATTGGCATCAATACTGTTTGGATTTGACTTTCTCATTAAATGGCGAAAATACAAAACCATGTCCGAGCAAATCATCCTCAAAGAGGCCATCGCCAAAGGTGTTGAAATCGGTATGAAGAAAGCCAAAGAAGACTGAAATTTTCCTCAACCTTTTACCAAACTCTTCCCCACCATGTTTTCCGGCTTCTCCACTCCAAAGAACTCCAGAACCGTCGGCGCGATGTCCATAAGCGATGGATTCTCAAGCTCAACCCTCTCAAACCCCCACAGTATTAAGGGTACCTTAATTACTGGCTCGTTCATCGAGCCGTGCATCCCCTTAACCCAGTAACTGACACCTTTTATTCCCTTGCACATCCTGTGGGAACAGAACCAGTAACCAGGCTTTGCTGAAACTATAAGCTCCCCACTATTCGGCGTGTTTAAATGGAGCAAATCTTCTCTGAAAAAAACATATTTAACTCCGGGTGCTTTTCTTAGTATTTCAAAAGCCTCTTCAACCCGATTTGGCTCATGCATATAAACATGAACCCCACCACCAGAGGATACACGGAGCGTCTCTATGCCGTGCTTTCTCAGATAAACCTTCAGATTCACCCATGTATGAACCTCTTCCTGTCCGTGGTCAGCGAAGATAATAAAAGCGTATTCATCCTTTAATTTCTCCCACAGTTTTTCAAGCATGGAATCTACGGTTTCAACAGCTTTGAGGGCACCTTCACTTAGAGGGCCGTACTCATGCTGCATTCCATCAATCGATGCAAAATGCACCAGCAAAAGCTCAGGCCGACATTCCTCATAAAGGTAGAGAGCCGAGTTTCCAACCCATACATCCTTACGCCAGTCCCTCCCATGTTGTCGGTAGAGTTTGTCATCACTGAAGAAGGGGGGAAATATCCTAACATCTGTCCCGCTGAATGGTGGCATGGTATAGCCAGAAACACTGGCACTTCTAACACCTCTGGAGCGAAGGATATCAATGAACGTTGGAGCTTTTATTACTTTGTGAGGATTAAAGGCAACTTCATAATCATAGAAATTAACCTTTTTATCGGTCAGACGGTCATAATAACCGTTTTCAACAACCCCATGATCCTTTGGATAAACGCCAGTCATGACACTAGTATGCACCAAATCGGTGAGCGTGGGAAATATAGAATCAACTACAGCAAAGGCTCCATCATCAATGAGAGATTTGAGGAATGGCATGTGCGGAAGGTTGTAAACTCCACAGCCATCGAGACTTATCAGGGCAAGCTTTTTTCTCATGGGGGAGAATAAGTGGAGAGAATTAAAAAAGTTAATGCCGGGAGATATTTAAAAAGTCATCAAGAGTTCTCTGCTTCCTCAGCCTCAGGAGCCAGCTTTTTTCAAGATAGCGCTCAAATGGATGCTCAAGGAACTGTCTGACAGAATTCAAAGCCTCTTCAAGGGTGCTGAATCTTCCAACTGGGTTTTTCATGGCTTTTTTAACCCCCAAACGAATTTGCCACACACCAACGGGGGCGTAGTATTTCGGCGTAACCTCTCTGAACACCAGTGCTCTCGCACTTCTCCTTCTTGTTCTGAGGGTTTCAAGAACGCTCAGACGGGCAGCATAGTAAGCCCCGGTCGTCTCGGTGGCATAGCCCTTAATACCCCTGAAGTCCTCATAATCATGGATTACCTGCGGCTCTTTGCTTCCAAAGAGTGAGCCTTTGAGCCAGACCTCAAGTAGCTCAAAGGCATAGCTCTCTGGCATTAGAATCACTCCATAGCGGTTACTAAGAAACTCATGGAAATATACCTCATAATCACTGATTTCAGGGTATGTAAGAATCTCTTTCCTGAGGTTTTTGCCTATCGTATCCTGAACCGCCGTTATGCTCCACCTTGTCGGGACAAGCTTCCTGTTAAGGCCAAGGAGCCCAGCTGAAAGAAGGCGAATTATGTAGTACTCATCAAAACCCCAGTTGTAGAGGCGCATTATTGCCTGCTCGGCCTTCAGCTCATCACTGACGACATAGTCCGCTCTTCTCGGTATCCGCGGATTCTCCGTGAGTTCAAAATCAAGGAGTTCTGCCTTCGGACCGAGCGGCGGGGCGAACTCGCTGGGAAGAACTTTCAGAACGGGCTTCCTCTTAAGAAGGATCTCGCTGTCCACTGGTTTCACTGACATGGCCAGTTCCTGAACCTCACTCAGAATTCTCCCGCTCCTTCTTACATGCACATCAGCTCTCATTTCGCCCATAACAAGGAGAGAACGGTAGTATAGGATGTCCTTTATGCTTTTATCTTCCCATTTTAGCGGACTATCAAGACTTGAGGTGTTTCCTTCAATGGGAGGAACCAGCGGGCCGATTCTGACTTTAGGATAGCCATATTCACCAACAAAAATACTCGGGGGTGAAGAGCCAAAAATTTCTCTCTTGTTTAGCTTTGACTCGATGCTCTTGGCTACCCTAAACCGCTCAAGGATCGGGCAAGTTGGCCTGCCACACAGGAGCTTTCTACCCTTACAGAGGGCACAGAGCTTTGAGTTGAAGAGTTGGGTCATCAATTGTACCATAGTATGCAGAGGTATTTATTATTATTGACCAGAATAGAACTAAGTAAAAAGCTCCATACTGTTAGGATAACCTGTGAGAGCGCTTGAGAATAAATTCAGTATGCGGGCTGTTAATTATCCTGACAGTATCAAAAGCTCCTCCGCAAGATTTAAATACCCATCTCCGCTCATAATAAACTGCCGAGTGCCGCGGTAGCCTAGCCTGGTAGGGCGCCGGCCTGCTAAGCCGGTGGCCGCTGGCCACAGGGGTTCAAATCCCCTCCGCGGCGCCATTTCTGTGCCGGGATAGCCTAGAGGTGAGGCGGTGGACTGCAGATCCGCTTTACGGGGGTTCAAATCCCCCTCCCGGCTCCATAACAGCCCTTGCTGGTGGAGGATTACGTGCCTTTTTAGTTTTGGTCAAACTTCTCCAAAAGCTTCCTGCCCAGTAAGCGGGGCAAAGTTTTTTGATTTCAAAAGTGACCAGCCAGTGAGGTTTATAAACTAGTGGAAGGACATGCTCCTGGTGGTAGGAGATGCTCAGGGTCAAGGTCATAGGAAGAGGAATAGAAAGAGAAATTGAGTGGCAGAAAAGCATGACAATAAAGGATGTTCTTCATATATTAGGGTTTAATACCGAAAGTGCTATAGCAAAAGTTAATGGTAAAGTTGTCATAGAAGACGAAAAAATAAAAGATGGAGACTTTATTGAAATAATTCCGGTTGTTTCAGGTGGATGATCTTAATCTTTTCTTTCAGGTTTTGAAGTGAAATGAGAAGGGAAAGGAAGAAAAATAAAAAGCAAAGTTTTACTCTCCAAGTCTCTTTCTCATAAATGCTTCAAAGTTGTCC
>JAMOPD010000353.1 GCA_027064745.1 Thermococcaceae archaeon | reverse complement strand
ACGATGCCATAATAGTGGCCACCTGCATGAAGCACGGGATAACAAGGATAGCGACCTTTGACAGGGACTTTGAGAACGTTCCGTTCCTTGAAATCGTGCGAGGATGAGGAGCATGCCTCTCTCCCAACACCGGAGTATGGGTTGGCACGTCTGAGACTTGGGGGAGTTCGAAAGGCTTATCTGAAGATTTGAACCTAAGAACATTGGAGGCGAGTAGCGGTGGTCATCCCTAAAACGCTGCCCAAAAAGAAAGGAAAAATAAAAGAAAAGGGGTTACTGCGAGAGAAAGAGGTGCCAGTAGATTACTACCACGTATACCATGACACAATAGCTGTGATCTCTTCAATACTTGGCGGAGAAAACCCTCCAACAAACACACACCAATACTCCATGACGACGAATTTGCAATATTCTCGGAACATCATGCAGACAGCATAGCATACGAAACGCTTATCGGTGGGGTACACCAGATCTTCGAAGCCTATTCAAAGAAAACATATCCCGATGATAAGACAAAAAAATACTCGAGTACATTGTAGACACTTTCGGCAAGAAAAACGGAGAGGAATTTGTATACCTGTCGAGCAGCGCACCCAAGCGCCTGGAACAATACCATAAAAGACCAGTCATAATATTGCAGCCTTTCGACTCTGCAGCAGACGCTCTTGAAAAAGAACTTGCACAAAAAATGATAGACGAAATAGAGCTTCAGGAGCGGGTACTGACAAAAAATGAGAAGGAAAAAATACAGAAAGCCGCAAAACCAATAATACGTGCTGCAAAGAAAATGAAAAACCTCTTGGAAAACAGACCTGTGTGGGACTATAAAGCGCTTGCAGACGCCCAAGCAAGGTTGCACAAACAGCCACACTTGCTTGCAAGGGAAGCGGCGGAGATCTTAGGTATTGATCCGCTTGAGCATTTCCAAGAGGAGATAATAGAGCTCGCAAAGCTGTTTCCCAAAACTATAAAGCCGGAAGAAGTATATGGCGACCGCTGGTACGAATTCCTCAAGAAGAAGGGGATTGAGCCGAGTGAGCTGAACCCTAAGAAAAAGAAATCGAAAACCACCGTTCCTTCTCAGTCCTTGACCCTTGCCGCCTGCGAGCTTCTCGGCCTGCTCTCCGGCTTGAGGCTTGCCGGCTACTCCGAGGGCGCCCTTGAGAACCTCAGGCGGGAGCTTGAGAAGCGCATCGACGGGCTAGTCGAGAACCCCAAAGAAAACCTTGAACTCATAGGTCTCTACACCGCCGTCCTGAAGCTCGCCGAGAAGGGAGAAATCAAGAAAGCGGAAGAATTTTTACGGGGACTTTAGCCTTCATTTATTTATCAAATAACCGCCGGAACGCCCGGAATCCTCGGGAAGGGCTGGACTTCTGCTATGTGCTTTGCTCCAACCATATAACGCACTAAACGCTCAACGCCGATTCCTGCTCCTGCGGTTGGCTTCAAAAGGCCCGCTTTGGCAACTTCAAGATATGGTTTAAAAGCTTCAGGACTTAGACCACCTTCTTTGAGCTTTCTGATTATAACTTCGTATTGCCATTCTCTTTCTCCACCGCTTGAAACTTCTCCATAACCTTCAGGTAGAATGAGATCATAGTTCCTGAAGTGACCGGGCCTTTCTGAGTCTTCTCTGTCATAGAACTCTCTGGAGATGTCGGTTATCCAGAAGGGTTCTTCCATAACTTTGCTGGCTTCATCCTCATCCCCGAACTCCTCTTTTATTTCCTCCAGGGTGAAGCGCTTAAATGGTCTTTTGGCTTTTGGCAGCGGTCTATCAACTTCTTCCCAGCTTTTTGCTTCCTTGAATAATCCAACAATCAGCTCTTCAATCAGTCCCATAACATCGTCCATGCTTGCGTGGGCAATTTCAAAATCTAGCTGGGTGAATTCATAGGCATGCCTGCCATCGTCTCTATCCTTCTCTTCAAGTCTTATGTTTGGTGAGAGAATGAAAATCTTATCAAGCCCCATAGAAACAGCGAACTGCTTATGCAGTATCATGCTATGCATGAGCTTCAACTTTGAGCCATAGGCTTCTATTTCGGGTGCCCTCATCTTGCTTGCAGCCGGGTCAGGCCACAGGGGGTCGGTTATGGAGCTGAGCATGACTGGAAGGAGCCATTTAAAGCCTTTCTCCACAAAGAAGCCTGTCATATAATCTATAACTCTTGTCTGAACTGCCATTGCTTTTCCTATATCCCTACTGACAAGTTGAACCGCATTCATATCCAATCACCTTTACCTTCAGAAGGGATTTGTGGTTTATGTCATTTATGTAGAAAATATTGTATATAGAACAAATTTTTACACTAAAAAGGGTCTAAATTAGAATAAATGATGAAAATTTTAAATAAATTTGACATGTGAATATGCATATTCGATATCCGATATGATTATAACATCCAACTCCAAAGCTTCTAATGGTGATAGGACGTGGGCGTATATATTTTCACCCCGGAGGATTTGCTAAGATATGGGACATTAACTCATGAACAGCTTGAAGTCCTTAAAAGGGCTCTCCTTGAAAGGAAGGATGTCCTTATAGTTGGAACTAGTAGGGCAGGTAAAACTAAGCTTGTTGAGGCCTTAATTCACCTCATTCCTGATGATAGAAAAATTGCTGTTGTTACAGCATATAACGAATTCAAACAGTTCAGGGAGAACATAGTGGTTATCAACACTGAATTCGGGCAGGACAGTCTCAAAAGCAGAACCGAGCGTGTCATAGAGAAAATCAGAAGGATAAACCCAGATTACGTAGTTATTGACACGATTCACACTGTTCATGTGCCTACCATCCTTTCTGAACTCCTTGATGACTACACATTCATAGTTACATCGCTTGCAATGTCAGATGATATCATTGATGAAATTAGGCATTGGTTGGGGGTTAATGACGACATAATAAGCAAATTTGATATTATAGTCGAGCTTAAAAGGGATTTCAGGACGAATACGAGAAGAGTCAACAAGATATATGCAGTAAAGAGAGAGGATGGAAGAATAAAACTGGAGGACATAGCTTGGGACTCAGTTTAGTTTCCTTTCTCTGTTTAGATTTAAAATGAAGGTATCAACCTGCAAGTTTTTCCACGACTTCTTTCAGATTGCTCAGCATTTCTTCGATGTCCTCAAAGGTTATATAGCCCATGTTGCCTATGCGGAAGGTCTTCTCCTTTATACCTTCACCATAGCCTTTAGCCAGCTCGAAGCCTCTCTCACGCATTGCATTGTAGACATCCTCTCCTTTAACTCCTTTTGGAGTTAACACGGCAGTTATAGTTGGACTCTCATACCCTGGCTCCGCGAGAATGTTAAGACCAATTTCTTTGACTCCTTCCCGTATCATCTCACTCCTCTTCCTATACATATCGAGCCACTTATATTTTCCACCCATTTTCTCGACTATCCTTAGGACAACGTTTAATCCAAACTCTTGGGGCATTGCTGGTGTTGATGGTGGGCCTTGCTTTTCATTCTGCACCTTTATATACCTCAGAATGTCGAAGTACCATCCTCTCTCTTCCATCTTGTGGGCTATCTCGATGAAGCGTTCGCTGAAGGCTCCAACTGCCAAGCCCGGTGGAACACCAAAGGCTTTTTGGGAGCTTCCAAAAACAACATCAATTCCCCACTTGCTGAACTTTATGTCGGCACCACCCATAGCTGAGACTGCATCAACGAAAACAAGCTTCTCGTGCTCTTTGGCAACTTTAGCCAGCTCAGGAAGCGGATTGAGAACGCCGGTTGAGGTTTCATTGTATGTTATTGTCACCGCCTCAACGTCAGAATTTTTCTTTAATGCCTCATCAAGATCCTCGGGCTTTACCGCCTTTCCAGGTTCGTATTCTAAAGTTACAGCCTTTCTGCCGTTGTTCTCAACAACTTGTTTGTATCTTTTTCCAAATGCTCCAATGATTGTCACGAGGACTTTTCCACCTTTAGAAACGCTGTTCCTTATACTTGCTTCCATTACTCCAGTCCCAGAGCTTGGGAAGAGCAAAACTTCTCCCTTCTCAACTTCCAAGAATTTTTTAAGCTTTTCAACTGTATCGACGTGCATTTGTTTGTATTCTTTGGCTCTGTGGCTGAACATCTGAACCTTCATAATCTCAAGAACTTCTGGGAAGCATGCAACTGGCCCGGCTGTGAAAAGCTTGTATTTTGGTTTTACAATCTCATAAACTTCCCTATAAGCCTCTTCAAACTGCATCTGCATGCCAACCACCTCAGTCAACACTGATACCGACATGTATAAAAATATATTCCTAGTATGTTTCTATGCTCATCATCACGTAGAGAGATCTATCAGAGGAGGAGCCATGAAAAGAGAATATCTTGGGATAACGCTCCTTATTGCATCGGCCTTTACAGGGACGCTGGCCTTCAGATTAGCCCTGCCTGCCGTTGCATTCTACACCCGTGACATACTCAAAGCTTCAATGGCATACCTTTCTATAATCTCGGCGTCCTTCATCCTAGCTCGGTCCTTCTCGGCTCTTTTTAGTGGATTGCTGTTAGAAAGGAGGAAAGGCTTAGTTTATTTTGGGGCTCTGGCGATGGCGGGAAATGCATTAGTCGTTAATTTGTACCCTCTTACTTCATCATGGGTACATGTCATGGGAATTAAGCTTCTGAACGGCTTTTTAAATGGCATTTCATGGCCGATTGCCCAGTTTGTAATCGCGGTTTCCTCTCCAAGGGAAATTAGAAGCAGAGTAACGGCGCTTTATTTCATCTTCGGAAATTTTGCTGGACTTCTGGGCAACTATACCTATGCCTTAACTCAGGATTTTGGGTTAAAAGGTCAAATGTATCTTTCTTCAGCATTCTTCTTTCTTACGGCGCTCTTCATGTTGCTCTCTTACTGGCTCCTTTATGAGAGAATAGTGCCCAAAAGAGAAAGAGATATGAAAAAAAGTGGAGTCCAAATTAGTGTCAAAAACATCCTCATGCTCTCAGCCTTGATCTCTCTCCTCTCGGCTTTTACATCCGGCGAAATAACTTATGTCTACGTCGCTGAAACACTAGGTATAGATAAAGGTAGGGCATCATTTATGATTGGTCTCATTGGATTTATTGCAACACTCTTGGCATATATACCATCAAGATTTGCAGACCTTGGAAGTGAACGGAAGGTTGTGATATTCATTTCTGTACTGGCAGGGCTTTCACCAATCCTTGCGGCTGTTAGGAGCTCTGTGACAGTTTTTCTGGGCATACTGATGGCAATTTTTGCTGCCCAGACATTCAGGCCTATCTCAAGGAGCATGCTGGCATCAGCGAGAAGGGCTTCAGTGGCTATAGGAGGAATAAATGCTGTCCGGAATATCTCAACAACTGCCGGACAGCTGATTTTTGGCCTTGCTTATTCTCTGGGTGAAGTTGTGATAGCTAGCGTTATCCTGAAAGCGGCACTTTTAATATTTGCTCCTGCTTCAATTCTGTTGCTGGGGATTGCAATGAGGATCAAGAACTCTTCCTGAGCTCCCTTTCATCCGTAAATACTGCTCCTTCCTTGCGGATTCCAAAAATGAGTCAACTCCTCCATATGGAGGTGATTTCAATACCATGTGAAGACCTTTCGCTTTTCTGAATGGTACTTAGGCTTAATAGTTACTGGATTATCAGGCGCTCTCCCGAGTTATCCTGACAGTATCTTCTGAATTGCAAAAAATTTATACACTTGAAAATGGTGTGTTCCAAAACTTTTATAAGCTGAGTGGATTGGTTAAGTTTAGGTTATGTTCATCCTTGGAGGTGAGATTATGGGATTGAGACCTGCTAAGATTGACAGGAAGGTTAAGAAGCCCGCTTACACGAGGAGGGAATATATAAGAGGTGCTCCGGGTCCAAAGATTACGATCTTCGACATGGGGAACCTCTCAGCTGAGTTTGAGTATGAAGTGAGCCTTCACACTGCCGATCCGGTTCAGATAAGGCAGAACGCCCTTGAGGCTGTTAGAATTCAGGTCAATAGATATCTTCAGAAGAACGTCGGTAGGAGCAACTATCACTATAAAATCAGGGTTTATCCGTTCCAAGTTCTCAGGGAAAACCCGATGGCTACCGGAAGAAAGGCAGACCGTTACGGAAATGGTATGAGAAGACCATTTGGAAAGCCAATTGGACTGGCTGCAAGGCTTAAGAGAGATCAGAAAATCCTCACTGTCTGGGTGAACAGGGGGCACCTCAAGTTTGCGATTGAGGCCATGAGAAGGGCTGGAATGAAGTTTCCCTGCAAGACATACTTCAGGATTTACGACAAGGAAGGCAACGACATTACGAGCAGAGTTCTCTCAACACTGTGAGGTTTTATCTTTTTTCATCTCCATTCCATATATTCGTAATTCATAATTATTATTAACAATGCTGTCCAATTTATAATGGTGGGATAATGGTAAGCTCGTACTTCAGATCGCTGCTTCTCAAACTCGACGTTCCGGAGGAGCGTTTGGAGGTTCTCGAGGGTAAGGGTGGAGTTGTGGAGGGCGAATTTGAAGGCATCAAATACGTGCGTTTTCGCGACTCTGCCAAGGGGTTTCGGCGTGGGACGGTAGTCTTTGAGAACGGCGATGTTGTCCTCGGTTTTCCCCATATAAAGCGTATCGTTCAGCTGGAGAGGGGGATAAAAAGGATCTTCAAGAACAAACCCTTCTATGTTGAGGAGAAGGTGGATGGTTACAATGTGCGCGTTGTGAAAGTTCAGGATAAGGTTCTTGCCCTCACTAGGGGAGGTTTTATCTGTCCTTTCACTACCGAGAGAATCCTCGACTTCATAAACGAGGAGTTCTTCAACGACTATCCAAATCTAATACTCATCGGCGAGATGGCCGGGCCCGAAAGCCCATACATCGTGGAAGGGCCGCCCTACGTGAAAGAAGATATCCAGTTCTTCCTCTTTGACATTCAGGAGAAGGGAACGGGGAGGAGCCTTCCCGTGGAGGAGAGGCTCAAGCTTGCCGAAGAGTACGGCATTTGTCACGTTGAAACTTTCGGCCTCTACGACCGTTCAAAAACTGAAGAGCTGCATGAGCTGATCGAAAGGCTCAGCCGGGAGAGGAGAGAGGGCATCGTCATGAAAACGCCCGACATGAAGAGAATCGCGAAATACGTAACGCCGTACGCCAACATCAACGACATCAAGATAGGCTCGCACATATTCT
>JAMOPD010000352.1 GCA_027064745.1 Thermococcaceae archaeon | reverse complement strand
TCTTTATGACATCATCCGGAATTGAAAGGATTCTTACTGGAACCTTAACGGCTATCTGATTGATTGCAGGAGCGGGATATGCAATAACTGTAAATTCTGCATCAACCTGTCCGAGAACTAAGCTCTGTGATGCCTCTTCAAAGGTCTGGTAAACTGGCTCAATTTTGTCCCAAACTCCAGCAGCCTTAAGAACTCTCTCGGCTGTTGCCGCACATCCACTTCCAGCAGCACCAACAACGACCTTCTTACCTGCTAAATCCTGTAAGCTCTTAATACCACTGTCAGCTCTAACAACAATCTGAACTGGTTCTGGATACAGTGTTCCTATAGCTCTCAGAACTTTAACGGGTTTCCCTTCGAACTGGAACTTTCCTTCCCAAGCATACCATGTAACATCGTTCTGGGCAATTGCGAGTTGAGCTTCTCCCTTTCCAACAGCTTTACAGTTAGCTACGCTGGCTCCGCTTGTAACTGCTTTTGCATAGATATCCTTGCTCTTCTTGTTAGTAACCTTTGCAAGCATTGAACCAATAGCGAAATACACACTGCCCGGCCCTGAGCCGGTATAGATGGTAATTTCCCACTTCCCTTCACTGTTCTTCTGAACAATCGGCTTACTCGTGGTTGTACCTCCACTGGTGCCACCACCGCTGATACACCCTGCTGCAACTATACTCAACAAAACAACAAATACCAAACCAAGGGCTTTCCACTTTCTCATTTTTATTCACCTCATGTAAGGAGGGGGTAGAACCCCCTAGAGCATATGCCTCCTAAATATTTGTAAAGTCATCAATTATATATTTTTTGGCCAGTTGGAAGATTTACAGAGTAGTAAATAATATAAAGTGTGGAAAGGCGAAGATTCCTCAGTAGTAATACCAAATTGTCCCATAGTCGCTGACGTCTTCCCCAAGACTCTCGAGATATTCGAGGTATTCTTTAATCGGAACATCAGGATAGGTGTAAAGCTTGGTCTCGCTGATACCCTTCTCCCATGGATGCATTAGATATATTCTACTACCATCTGGTCTGATTCCAACTAATTCTCTGTCCTGCCATGCTCTCAGATGATTCTTACCCATTCTTGGGACATTGAAGACAGGCTCGTCTGTTCTGAACTGCCCAGGTAGAAGTCTTGCCTCCTCCTTTCTCTCCTGAACAACCCTTGCAATTGGCACGAGGTAGTCTTTCTGCTCAATTTTGCCCTTTGGATAGAACGTGTAGTATGGATCGATACCAACTTTCTTCAATGCGATTCTTAGTGCAACGTTTTCAAACCTTCTGCTAACATTCCTCTGGTAAACAAGCTGGTTATAGAGGTAAATCCCTTGCTTTCTTAGTTTATACCCTGCATCCCCCATCTCAGGAGTGACTTCATAAGCGGTCTCAACATGTGTTACGACATGAACGTTTCTCCTTCCTGGCTCGATGTATGAACCTAAAATCTCTGCCAAGCTCTCGGTGATTCTCATTGGGACCGTGACGGGTATTCTGCTACCCCATCTGATGTTAACAACATGATCAAATTCTGAAAGCCTACTCATTATCTTATCGATTATCTTGTCACTTAGAGCCAAGGGATCTCCACCGGTAATTAGGACGTCAAGCATTGACTCGTGTTCTCCAAACCACTCTATTGCTGCTTCAATCTTGTCCCATCCTGGGAATGAGCCTGCCATGAATGGCTCAAGAACTTCCCAGTTCCTCTGACAGTAGACACATATCTGTGGGCATGTATCGTAAGCTTTGAGAATCGCTATCGTAACATACCTTCTTGTAATAAGGTCAAGTGGTGATGTGTCGTGCTCACCCATGAAGTCGAAGTAATATTCTCTATCCTCCCTGTGCTGGAGCATGTTTGAGACATACCATGCAGGTGGCATTACTTGTCTCCTTACGTGTATATCTTCTTTATATGGATTCTCAAAGTCCCAGAGGTGTAAATAGTGTGGAGTTATACCCCAAGGAATGCTGTATTTTACAGCAATTTCTACTTGTTTTAGGTCTTCTTCTGGAACTTTTACTATTCCCAACTCATTAAGCTCTCTTAGGGTTTCCAAACCTTTTTCCCTCTTTAGCACGTGGGAGAACTGCCATCTATAGTCGAACCATTCATCCTCAGTAATTCCAAAGTACTCCATAAGTTTTTCTCTCTGCTTCTTTCTCTTTTCGATAATATGCTTGTCGAGACCGCTTGGGTACTTTTTGAGGTATCCTTTGATGTATTCCCACACTTTGTCGAGGTATTCTGAGCGTGCAAGTGCGGCTTTTCTTCCTTTAATTTTGCTGAAATCAACAAATTTGACACCAGCAGCTTCAAGTTTTGGTCCAAGCCATCCTTTTGAATATCCACTCACTCCGGCCATAGCTTTGAAGAGATGCTTAAACTCCTCCACAAATCCTTCTGTGATTATGCTTAGAACCCTTTTATCACCTTTTGTAGCCTTCCAGAGGTATTCAAGGGTTGAGAATCCAGCAGCATTTTCTCCGTATGGGGAGATTATGTTGAGGAATACGCTAATTGCTTCTATTGCAAGCCATCTATCAATAGGATCAACTTGAATTTCTCCGCTTTTGAATTTCCATTGAAGTTCTTCACCGAAATTTGCCAGTTTTTTCCTAGCTTCCTCAAGAGTTTCACTGTTGAGCAAGATTTCTTTAATTTCTGGGAGAGGTTCGAATATCTTTAAAAATTCTTCATATTCAACCCCCTGTTTTAGGCCCCAAGGGGACTCTTCGATATTGAATGTTGATATAGCACTTTCCATTTGTTTTTCCATATTTATCCCCCCATGTACTTACATGGGCGCTACAACCTCTCAGGACATTGTTGTACTTCTTCCATCATTGAGGTTGCATTACAGTTTTTAGTGAATAGTAATGGTATTATATATTTTGCTTTTACATGGAAGTAAAACATTACAAATTTCAAAATTTACTGGAAAAATAGCGAAAAATTTTACATATTTTACAATTTAATCCGAAACCTTTGCTAAATTAATACTTAACTTATGTATCATCACGAAGATTTACCTTTTCAAACATAAACATTGCCTTTATATTCGAAAAACCTAACACTCCAAGAAGTTGCTCCATTTTGATACTGTTAGGATAAACCCTACCAGACTACATACCGCCAAAATAGGCATGATATGCTTGCTTATAAACCAGTTATCATTATCGAGTGCATCCTCTAATTCATCCCGACAGTATTGCCAGGATAAGTCAAGCTTAATAGTTACTGGATTTATCATCAGGCGCTCTCACGAGTTATCCTGACAGTATGCCATACTAAACAGAAGCCTTTTTAATAAGCATTTTGCACTCTATTCGAGGTGTTAAAATGAAGGTCATAATGACAACAAGAATTGATATAGCATCGACGAATATCATGAGAAGGCTTATTGAAAACTTCGGCTTTAAAGAATACGATGGTTTATTTGATGACAATCCAATATATTATAGAAAGGATAAGCTAATACTCACAACAAATCACGAAATGATATATTATGACAATCTTGACAAGATAATTGAAAATAAACTCTCATTTAAGCCTGAAATAATTGTTTTTGCCTCACGACATTCCAGCAAGCAGAAAATGCCAGCATTAACAACTCACATAACAGGTAACTGGGGAAAAGCTATGTATGGGGGAAAAGACGAGAGCTTGGCTATAGCACAGCCAAATGCTATGAAGCTTGCCTTGTTAAAACTTAATGAACTCAATGACCTTAATTGGACTGTGTGTTATGAAGCCACTCACCATGGCCCAAGTGAGCTTGAAGTTCCATCCCTCTTTATTGAAATTGGCTCGAGCGAGGAAGAATGGAAGAATGAGAAGGCGGGGGAAATAGTGGCTGAAACAATAATACATGTTCTTGATAAGTATCAAAAAGTTGAATTTGACGTGGCAGTCGGGATCGGTGGAGGACATTATGCACCAAAACAAACAAAGAGAGCACTTGAAAGTGACATAGCATTTTCACATATAGCTCCAAAATATGTACATCCAATACCAAAAACAATGCTCTTAAAAGCCTTAGAAAGAACCGATGGAAAAGTTGATGCCATATACGTTGACTGGAAGGGCAGTAAAGGGGAAACTCGTCAAATGGCAAGAGCATTTGCCCATGAACTTGGACTGGAATTCATAAGGGACTAAAGGGTATATAGGTTTAACCCGTTTTTCGGTATTAGGTGTATTGTTTAATTTCTAACTAAATAGGCTCTTAAGAGCTTTCTGGTTTTGCTTAGCCTGTTCCTTGGATGAGTGTCGAGCGGTCTGTTTAGGTTGAGATGGGCTTGGTTTATGGCCGGGAGCTTAACTTGGATTTTGACCTCCTCAGATATGCAAACCGCGTTTTGGCGTTGGGTCATTTATCTAATTATCATCAGGCGCTCTCACAGGTTATCCTGACAGTATGAGACCAATAATCGAAACGTTTAAAGCTATTAACTTTGAATTCTAAAATTAGCAATGTTCCTTTGGCTAAAATTTATATACTATCTAGGTACAAAGTGAAACAGATGTTAGATTGCTCCGCGGAGGGTGAAAAGATGTTGAAGCTAATTGAAAATGCACTTGAAAGGACATCTTCAGAGATTAACAGCACCTCTGAAATACAAGCTCCTCAAACAGACGTTGATGAGGAGCTTAGAAGACTTTTAGAGCAGATACAGGCGAAGATTTATGTTGTCGGTATCGGTGGTGCTGGTTGTAATACTGTAAATAGAATGATGCAGGTGGGCATTCAGGGTGCCAAAATCATAGCTGTTAATACCGATGCTCAAGATCTTTTAAAGATTAAAGCTCACAAGAAGATTTTAATCGGTAAGGAACTCACAAGGGGCTTGGGAGCTGGGAATGATCCTAAGATGGGTGAAGAAGCTGCAAAGGAAAGTGAGAGAGACATTAGAGAAGCACTTGAAGGTGCCGACATGGTTTTCATCACATGCGGTCTCGGTGGTGGAACCGGAACGGGTGCAGCTCCGATAGTTGCCGAAATGGCAAAGAAGATGGGAGCTTTGACAGTGTCAGTTGTCACACTTCCATTTACCGTTGAGGGCATAAGAAGAATAAAGAACGCGGAATATGGTCTTGAAAGGCTTAGAAAGAATAGCGATACTGTTATAGTTATCCCGAACGACAAGCTCATGGAAGTTGCTCCGAATCTGCCGATTCATATGGCATTTAAGGTTTCGGATGAAATCCTCGTTCAAGCAGTCAAGGGCATAACCGAGCTCATTACCAAGCCTGGACTTGTTAACCTCGACTTCAATGACGTCAGGGCAGTCATGAAAGATGGTGGTGTTGCTATGATAGGTATTGGTGAGAGCGACAGTGAAAAGAGAGCTCTTGAGGCAGCACAGCAGGCTTTGAACAGTCCACTTCTTGATGTCGACATAAGTGGAGCTAAAGGTTCCTTGATAAGCATTGCAGGTTCAGATGTTAAACTTGAGGAGGCACAGAACATAATTGAACTAGTAACGAGCAAGCTTGATCCTGAAGCTCAAGTAATCTGGGGAATCCAGCTTGATGAAGAGCTTGGAAAGACGATAAGGGTTATGATAGTCGTTACAGGAGTAAGCTCTCCTTATGCTGTGGTTGAAGAGGAAACTCCAAGCTTTGGAGAGGAAGGTGAAAAGAGGATAATCAAGCTTGACCTTGAGGAGCTTTAATCTTCTTTTAGCTATTAGTGAGGTGTTGAAAGTGGCAGAGAGTTACATAGAAAAACTTAAAAAGTTCCTAGCGGAGTCGAAGAGGGTTTTGATGGTTACAAAAAAACCCAGTGGAAAGGAGTATAAGATGGCAGCAAAAATCACTGGACTTGGAATGTTGCTGATAGGTCTTATTGGTCTGATAACTCGTATCCTTGGATATCTCGTGACGGGCCAGTGATTGGTGATTGAGATGGACAGCAAGATCTACACTGTCAGGGTTACAGTTGGACAGGAGGAAACAACTGCAAAATTGATTTACAGTAAAATCAAAACATACAATCTCCCGGTTTATGCCATACTGGCTCCATCGAAAGTTAAAGGTTATATCTTCGTTGAAGCTCCAAGTAAGAGTGCAGTTGATGAAGCTATAAAAGGGATAAGACATGCTAAAGGTACTCTGCAGGGAGAAATACAGTTTGAAGAAATAGAACATTTCCTTGAGGAAAAACCAGCAGTTAGTGGCTTCGAACCGGGTGATATTGTAGAGCTAATTGCGGGCCCGTTTAAAGGGGAGAAGGCTAAGGTTGTTAGAGTTGATGAGGCAAAGGACGAAATTGTCGTTGAGCTCATTGGGGCTATAGTGCCAATCCCTGTTACTGTCAGGGGTGAATACGTTAGACTTATAAGCAAGAGACAAAAGGAGTGAAGGGGTGAGACCAATGCCACAAGTCGTCGAGGTATTAGTTGAAGGCGGTAAAGCTACTCCAGGTCCTCCGCTTGGACCTGCCATCGGTCCTCTTGGATTGAATGTCAAGCTGGTCGTTGACAAGATTAATGAAGCTACAAAGGACTTTGCAGGGATGCAAGTTCCTGTTAAGATTATAGTTACGGATCCGAAAAAGAAAGAATTTGAAATTGAAGTTGGCGTGCCACCGGTTAGCCAGCTCATTAAGAAAGAACTTGGCTTAAGCAAAGGTTCAGATGCTCCCAAGAACAACATCGTTGGAAATCTCACGATGAAGCAGGTTATCAGAATAGCTAAGGCTAAACAGGAGCAAATGCTGGCGGCTGATTTAAAAGCGGCAGCAAAGGAAGTTATCGGAACAGCTCTTAGCATGGGCGTTACTGTTGAAGGCAAAGACCCAAGAGAAGTTCAAAAAGAAATTGATGAAGGCGTTTATGACGAAGTTTTTGCTAATGCTGAGGAGTGAGGGAAAAGTTTAAAAGCTTCCCTTTTTACGCATTTTTGACTTTTTCCTTAGGGCTTAAATCAAAAAAGAAAGGAGGGCTGTAAATGGCCTTTGACAAGCAAAAAATCGTGGAAGCGGTGAAGGAGGCTAAAGCCCGGGCTAAGCCGCGTAACTTCACACAGACCGTCGAAGTGGCAGTAAACCTCAAGGATATTGATCTTAGGAAGCCTGAGAATAGGTTTAAGCTTGAGGTTGTTCTGCCACATGGTAGAGGAAAGGATGTGAAGATTGCGGTCATCGCTGATGGTGCCGTTGCTGAGGCGGCTAAAAAGCTCGGGCTTGATG
>JAMOPD010000351.1 GCA_027064745.1 Thermococcaceae archaeon | reverse complement strand
TCTATCAAAGCGGCCTCGTAATAGTCCTTGGGTATAGAAGCCAAGCCCGCCGAATACATAAGCATGCTAAAACCGGTCCATATCCATATTGATCCCAAAATTGCAGCAAAGAGTGCAGTTTCTGGATATGCTGTCCAAGTAATCGCGAGTCTCTCAACGCCAAGCAACCTAAAAATTGCGGGGATTACTCCGGCTCCCTTCTCAAAGAGAAAGCGAATTATCAAACCTCCAACGATCATCGGGATTACCATACCCAAAAAGATTATAGACTTGATTATAGAACTCCCCTTCACCTCCTCCCGTCTTAAAAGAAGGGCAATTCCCAGGCCTAAAAACACGGTAGTGGGAAGATGAATGGCTATCCACACCACGTTATGAATTAAAGCTCCCCACGGGGGAGATTTAGTAGGGAACCTGTCGAGGTTTACCATATCGGGGCTCAACAGAACATTCTTGTAATTTTCCAAGCCTACAAACTTTCCATCAAGGAAGAAGCTCAGGTATATTGTTTTGAACACGGGGTATATTACAAAGGGAACCATTAAGACAAGCGCCGGTAAAAGGAAAAAAAGGGGAGTTAGAGATTTAGGCCTCCTCATTAAGACCCTCCTTCACTTCTTTGGAAACTTGGCATCCAGCGTGCTCAAAACATCGTCTAATCTATCAGGCTGTACCCAGAGGAGTTTAAGCTGGTCCCAGAAGGTCTTCTGCCACTCACCGCCAACGCTGTCATCGAGATCCGGTGCTGACTCTACATTGGCAACGACCTTTGCAACGTCCCTCATTGGCTCCCAGTAGTCGTCAATGGAAACCTTCTTCCATGTTGCCAGCTTTCCTGACTTGGTACCCACGTGAATCCTCTGTCCTTCTGTTGCCAAGAATTTGGCAAGCTCCATGGCTTCTTTTGGATGGCTTGTGTACTTGGGCACCATGAAGTAGTCTGGAGCAAGAACCATTGCTTTGACTCCCGGTAGTGAAATTAAGCCAAGATCTGTGGGATCGTCAACCATTCCAGTTATCCATGTACCCATGAAGTACAATGCATAGTCTCCCTTCCACCATAGATCCACCGCGGATGTCCATTCTATTGGATCGCTGAAGTAGCCAGCTTTTAGAAGGGGCACAAGTCTCTGCTCGAAGATGCTCTTTACCTGTGGATCTTCCCACTTGACTTCGCCCTTTATAAGCTTGAGCTGGAGGTCCTTTCCTCCAAAGGTCAGAATGAAGTGTTCAGTTACATCAGAAAGTGGCCATCCTACGCTGTCTCCGCTGACTATTGGAGCTTTAACTCCCGGTATTTGCTTAATCTGATCGAGCAACGCCACGAACTCATCCCAAGTTTTGGGTGGCTTTAATCCGTGCTTCTTGAAGAAGGACTTCCTGTACCAGAATCCAGGCTTGGCTGCTGCTGTAAATGGAACACCATAAATATTCCCATCCACGGTAACTGTGTCCAGAATGCCAGGAACGTACTCGTCAGGGTTTATTACCCCGTTGAACTTCATTAAATGACCTTTTTTGCCCATTTTTGCAATGAACCAGCCCCACATTGCTATGACATCAGCTGGAGTATCTCCCGACTCAAACTGGAGAGGTAGAATCGTCGAAAGGTCTTCAGCCCTGTATGTTTTGTATTCCACCTTTATATTTGGATGTTGAGCCTCAAAGGCCTTGATAACTTCCATAAAAGCATCAAGCTCTTTCCCGGACCATGGCCCTATTACCTTTAAAGTAATCTGCTCTACCGGCTTTGTTTTTGTAACGGTCTCTTTTTGTGTTTCTGTTTGAGTGATTGTTTCTTTTTGTGTAACTGTTGTTGATGGGGTCGTCGTTGAGGTAGTAGTCTGTTGGCCTCCAATACATCCACTTGCCACTACTGCAATGCCTAAAACTCCAATTAAGAACAAACTAAGCAGTGCCTTCTTGGTATCCATGGGGGAACACCTCACTTTGTTTGTATATACTAAAAGTATATATACTTTTCGAGTGGCATACATCCACGAATCTAAGATCCCAAAAGGATGCGTTATGGGAATTTTAGTACAAGTTAATGGCTATTTTACAACAAAGAGCTATAATCCTCCTATTTGTACACTTAAAGTACAATAAAAGCGCAAAGGTTTAATAGGTAGAAACGCAGAAAGATTTGGTGATTCAGATGATTTTTGCCATAGGTGAAATCCTGATAGATTTCATAGCCCAGCAGGAAGGACCTTTAAAAGACGTCAGGAGCTTTGAGAAACATGCTGGTGGTGCACCAGCTAATGTTATAGTAGGTCTCTCCCGCCTTGAAGTCCCCTCCGCACTGATTAGCAAAGTCGGAACCGATCCATTTGGAAATTTCCTCCTGGAGATGCTGGAAAAAGAAGGCGTTGTTACAGAATACATCAAAAGAGATCCAGAGAAGCACACAGGTGTCGTCTTCGTTCAATTGATCGGAGCTAAACCTGAGTTTATTTTATATGATGGCGTAGCATACTTCAACATTAAAGAGGAAGATATTGGAGATGATATCAATGAAAGAGCTGACTTGATTCATTTTGGGAGTGTGCTTTTTGCCAGAGAACCAAGTCGTTCTACAGTATTTAACTTTCTAAAAGAGGTAAAAGTTCCTCTAAGCTATGATGTAAATATCCGCCTTGATCTATGGAGGGGAAGAGAGGAAGAAATGCTAAAAGATATTGAAAAGGGACTGGAGCTTGCACACATAATCAAAATCGGAGAAGAAGAAATGCACTATTTAAAGGAAAATGGGATAGATATAATGGATTTTGATTTCAAGCTTCTCGCAATAACAGAAGGCTCCAAGGGAAGCACCTTGGTCCATGATGGGCTCAATGTGCATGCATCCCCATATGAAGTACAACCAGTTGACACAACCGGAGCTGGAGACGCATATATGGCGGCACTTTTAGCATCTCTCTGGCATCTTGGAAAGCTAGAAAACATTGAACTGAGCGAAGAAGAGCTCATAAAAATCGGAAAATTTGCAAATCTCGTCGCTGCACTCTCAACGCTTAAACGGGGAGCATGGAGTGTCCCAAAAATGGAGGAAATAAAAAGGTCACCACTTTTCAATGAGATAGGGCTTCTCTTCTAGGAACACCTCCGCTCTTTCCTCTATCAATTTTTCAGCTTCAAGGGAGCTCATGTCTTTTGTTTTTTCAATAAAATCAGCAGTTTTGGCAAAATAAAGAGGTATCAACGGTTCAGCATTTTTCAGGATGCCCTTTTTGTATGCAGCGGCTCCATCATAAAGTACATGACTCCACAGGATATCATCGAACTCAAAAGTTTTCAGAGCTTTTATGACACCTTTCAGTGTCTCCTCCGATAATACCTTTTGTAAAATAGCCTCATTCTCCTTAAACAGCTCCTGAGCTCTTTCCTTTAAAAGACTCAGAGTCACATTAACAGGGTCAGGTTCTCCTTTAATAAGTTCTCCCCATACAGGAACATCTTCAAGGGTTCTTATTCCTTTCCATACATCCTCATATCTTACCATAAGCATAAATAGCGTTCCAACAACCTGATTGAACATCGGGCCAAGTGATGCAGCTGGGTCCTTGGGATCATGGATCTTTAGACCGAGTGCTGTTTGAATTACCTTAAATTTGTTGGCTATAGCCGTTGTTGTCAGGAAGATATCCACACCAAAGCGAGCTACATCCGTTTTCCAGACATCTTCATCGCTGAGATATATATCTATTAGCTTGGTGCTAACTCCAAAGTCTCCTCCTATAGGTTGTCTAATGTTCTTGCCATAGAGCGAGGCCGTCATTGGGTAGGCAATATTGTTGGTTATCGTACCATCCCATTTATGTCGTATATATAGAGGAGCAACGAAGTCATAGCCCTCCTCAATTGGCTTTGCAAACTTATATATCCACTCAGGAGTTATGCTTCTCAAGTCGCTATCAACAAAAACAAGGACATCAACTTTCTCTTCCCTTGCCACTTCCATGAGCTCTTTCATGGCACTACCTTTGCCCGGAATTGGCCACTTATAAATGAAACTTCTGACCTCTACTCCCTCAGGAACTTTGGTATTTAAAACAGCTTCCCTTGTTCTATCTTTGCTCCCACCATCAGCGTTAACAACTATTCCTCCATTGAAATACTTTTTTAAACCTTTAGCTGCTTGTTCAACCACAAAGGATATTGTATCTTCATTATTGTAGCTGGGGATTCCAACCATCACCTTCATGCCTCTCACCTTCTTCAAATACAACCATCCAAAGTGGTTTATTTTAGAAAGGGTTATATATCTTTTGTGCTTCACACCCTCTGGGGATACCCATGAAGGAGCTGAAAATCGGAGTAGTGGGCTGTGGGAACATATTTAACTTGGCCCATAAACCTGCTCTAAAAAACATAGAAAGCATTAAAGTTATAGCATGCGCAGATATAGATGGAGAAAGAGCTCGAGAAGGAGCTAAAGCCTTTAACGCCAAAGCTTTCCAGAGTCTTGATGAATTTCTTGATCTCGATTTTGATGTTGTTGAAGTTTTAACTCCAACATATGCTCATGCAGAAATTGCTATAAAAGCACTAAAAGCAGGAAAACACGTAATAGTGGAGAAACCAATAGCCTTAACTACTGAAGAAGCCGAAAAGATGGTTCAAACTGCTGAAAAAGAAGAACTCAAATTGTTTGTCGGCCATGTTAGGCGTTTTGACAAAAGATGGGTCCAGATGAAAGATGTTATCAGAAAGAGAAACATCTTGCCAATGCACATAAGAAAAAGAGAGGTACAGAATCTTCCCTTCCCTGCACACTACTGGTACTGGGATGAAAATAAAAGTGGTGGAGTTGCCCTTGACTTAGGAGTTCATGTAACTGATTTTCTCCGCTGGTTTTTTGAGAGTGAGCCTTTAGAAGTGTTGGGAACTGGAAAAGCTATCAAAGAAGAAGCTAAATCCAATGATACCTTCGACCACTTTATTATGGTTGTAAAATTTGAAGGAGGGAAAACAGGTATAGCCGAAGTAAGTTGGGCATATCCATATCCCTCCAGATATGGAGTTTTTTATCATCATGTTGACATAATTGGAAAGAATGGAAGAATCCGATACACTCCCTTAGATACCCCAGTTGTGGGGGTTGCAAAGGCCAACTTTGAGATGCCTAGATTCTCCCCATTGCTCTCAACGTTCCCAGATGCCTTCGAAAGAGAGCTGAGGCACTTCTTTGAATGCATCAAGAAAGATATTGAACCAAAGGTTACCGCTGAAGATGCCCTGATAGCACTGGAGATTGCTGAAAAAGCCAAAGAGAGTGCCAGAAAAGGGGAGGTGGTGAGATTATGAAAAAGCTTAATTTTGGAATAATAAGTTATGCCCATCCTCATGCTCTCAGATACGCCTCCACCATAGCACAGAGCAGGAGAGCAAAACTCTGTGCTATCTCAGGTGATGGAGCCAATTCGGATGTGGCAAAGGGAGAAGCAAAGAAGTATGGAGCAAAATTTTACAAGAACTATGAAGATCTCCTCAAGAATAAGAATGTGGAAGCAGTATATATTGCCATCGAAACATACCGGCATAAAGAAGTCGCCATCAGGGCCGCCGAGGAGGGCAAACACATACTCCTTGAAAAGCCAATAGCACTAACACTGGAGGATGCTGATGAGGTCATAAAAGCTGCAGAAAAAAATGATGTGAAGTTAATGTTGCCCTTCAACCCTCGCTTTACAGAACCACTTATAAAAGCAAAAGGAATGATTAAGGCAGGTGAAATTGGGGCATTAGAATACATTCATGCGATTTCCGAAAATGTGAAGCCACCAATATTCCTTCAGGGTCTTGACATGAGCTGGTTTTTGGATATTAACAAATCTGGTGGAGGAGGATTCATGGATACAGCTCCACATGGAATAGATTCACTTCTCTGGCTAACAAAGAGTGTTCCAAAAAAGGTCTTTGCTGACATTGGAGCAAAGATATACGGCTTCCCTGTTGACGATATAGGAACCGCAGTTTTAGAGTTCAAAAATGGAATTTTAGCAGTCCTCACTGCAGGATGGGGCAATCCAAAAGGATACTCCTATGGGCTGGAGATAAAGTACTACCTCGTCGGAAGAGAGGGCTTTCTCGATGTCAGAACAGCTTATCCAGACTTTACTGTATATCAAGACAGGGCAGAGAAAATATATTGGGATAGGCCAGATGTAAGGGGCATAGTTGGAAGTTTTGTAACAGCAGTTTTGAAGGATAAAGACGTCCCAATAAGTGGAGAAGATGCCAAAAAGAACCTTGCAATCATATTGGCTGCTTATGAATCCTCCAGAAAGGGAAAAGTCGTGCATATCGACCTCTGATCTCCTTTTACATTTTTGTAAAAACAACCACTCTCAGTGGTTTAAGACATAAACCTTATATATTCCTTTGTGAAATATGCTTTGATGTATGGAGGTGTCGTTCCATGAATAGGAGAATACTAGGTTTGTTTTTGGTGGGTGTTTTAGCCCTTGCAATAGTGGCAAGCGGATGTATAGGCGGGGGAGGAACTACAACTACAAGTTCCAGCAAAAGCACAACAACTACAACATCAAGCTCGACAACCACCAGTAAAGCCGGTGGTAAGGTTGTCTGGGCATCAACTCAATTAGTTCCCCCTGCAGAGAGGGCCTTTATCCTTAATACAGTACTGCCCGGATTTAAGAAGCAGACGGGAATTGATGCTCAGTTTGTCCCAATAAGCTACTTCGACCTAAGCACGAGACTCGCAGCAGAAGAGAAGAGCGGTAAGGTTACTATCGACTTGGTCGGAGACCTTCACGGTGCTATGGACTATTATGATTCACAGGGATGGCTTATGGATCTAAGCAACATGCCACAGCTTAAGGGCAGAACATTCATCTCCACGTTTGAAAAGTATTCCATGATAAGAGGTAAAAAAGCATACATACCTTGGATGAGCGCCACTTACGTCATGGTGATCAACAAAGAAGCTTTCAAATACCTGCCTGACGGCCTTACACAGGAGGACGTCATGAAGGGCACCGATAAGTGGACATATGATGCATTCTTAGCTTGGTCAAAGAACATATATGAGAAAACAGGTAAGAAACTCGTTGGATTTCCAGTTAAGGGACTGTTCCACAGGTTCTTGCATGGATATCTATATCCCTCATACACTGGTTACGAAGTCAAAAAGTTTGATTCATCTGAAGCCATTGAGATGTGGGGCTACCTTAAAGATCTTTGGCAGTATGTGAATCC
>JAMOPD010000350.1 GCA_027064745.1 Thermococcaceae archaeon | reverse complement strand
ATTTCGACTTCCTTAAGATTTTCGAACCTTTTATTAAAAATTTTGTGCCCTTTTTGGTTTATAATTAGAACCTCCTTTTCAAAAACAACGACGAAACCTCTTGAAAATGATATGAGCTCTTTAATTTCCGCATCAAACTCAAGCTCTATACACGAAACTGGAGATGATGAAATTTCAACTCTGGTACTCTCTCTGACCTTTAGAATCTTAGGCTCTGCATACACAACTTCAAAATCGAGATGCTTTCCCAGAATATCAATTGAAATCCTCTCTCCTTCCTTAATTTCCCTTCCAAGGAGCTTTGTTTTCAGGATATCAATAAAATCTGCAGGAAGATCAGCCTCAAATAGTGGCCTTAGGATGAGACGCACTTTAAACACCTCCTTAGGATTTTTCTAGAGTATCCGTTTAAGTTTTCTGGATACTGTTCGGATGAGAATTCTTTGTAACTCCACTGCTACCTTGTGAATTTATGAGTCCTTTATGTGGATAATACCCTGTTATTTGTGTGATGAAAACAGACCCCCTACCATCACAAATCTTTTTCCCATCAAGGTTAAAAATTGGTTTTGATGCTTGTAGATGCTAAGTGGTTGCTCATACAGGCGTTCAACAAGCACAACCAAAGACATGACGGGAACTAGGATATCACAAATCTTTTTCCCATCAACCCAAGCACAAAGATTAAAATAACACTGTGATAATTATTTACCTTAGAAGTAAGGAGTTGTGGTAAATATGGAGCTCAAGTTAAAACTCGAAAAGATTCTCAATAAACTTGAACCAAAAATGAGGATTAATGATGCAATCAACATTTTTAGAGATGCTTTTGTTGATATCTGGGATTTTGATTATCATGATGAACAAATTCCAAAGACTGAGCTCAGTGAATTTGCAGCTCAAAACACGAGGATGATCAAGATAATCGCAAAGACCAATCCTTCAGAGGGGGACAGTTTCTACATTGTTTATGCCCAAAGCAAAAGCGATACTGTAAAGTACAGGCAGAGATTGGTAAAAGATTTGTTGAATTTCACGTATTCTATTGACTTACAATTTGCAAATTTCTTAATTATTCTCGATTATGATGAATACTGGAAGCTCGTGGTGCCGATTTACAGGAGAGAGCTTGAAAATGCCAAGCTTAACATCTACGTGATTGATCCCGAAGAAGGAAAATTTAGGACGCTTGTCGAAAATTTAGTTGCTGTTGCTGAAGAGTTGAAAAAGTCCAAAAGACATCTACCAGCAAGTCGCATTAGACAAATTATTGATGAATACATGCAGGTTAAGCCTCTCACGGAAGAGTTTTTCAAGGAGTACAAGGAGTACTACTACAAGCTTGAGGGCGAAATAAAGAAGCTCTATGGGAAGAAGCTTAAAGAAGCCTACACGGGAGAACTACCAAAAGAGATATTTGTCGAAAGAGCAGTCAAGACATTTGCCCACACTTTCTTTAACAGATTGATGTTTGTTTATTTCCTCCAAAAGAAGGGTTGGATTGTTGAAAAATCAGCTCTTAGAAAGGATCTCCAAGAAAAAGTTAACGTTAAGAACTTTGTGAGATGGCTTCATGAGCAGTGGGAAGAGTATGGTGACGAGTTTTACAGGGACTACCTTAGAGTCCTGTTCCTCTATGCGATGAACACTCCAAGGATTGGATACGAAAGAAGGAATGTGGAGGAAATTCAAAGCATCCCCTCTCCAATTGTGAGAGATATCTTTACGTATGGGGTTCCCTACTTCAACGGCGGTCTTTTCAGCCATGTTAAGATAGAAGGTGTTGATTTGGATGAAATAATCGCTTCTCTTCCAGACAGTTTAGTAAGAGAGCTCATATTCGAATTTTTTGAAGAGTACAACTTTACGGTAACGGAAGAGACACCCTATGAAGTTGAGGTTGCAGTTGATCCAGCGATGCTTGGAAAGATTTACGAGTCGCTCATAGCGGAGGAAGAGAAAGCACTGGAGGAAGAAGAGAGAAGGGTTTCGGGAATCTTTTACACGCCGAGGGCAGAGGTAGATTTCATGTGCAGGATGGCGGTTTATGAATATTTGAAGAGGAATGCCAAAGTCAATGATAAGCTTTTGAGAGAGTTTGTCTTTAAACCGGTTCATGAATGGGAGCCGAGATCGCTGCCATGGGAGATAGTTGAGGCACTTGAGGAGGTCAAAATAGTTGACCCTGCAGCTGGAAGCGGTGCTTTTTTGGTTGGCATGTATCATCTTTTAAGGGAGCTCTACGAGAAAGCCAACGTTTCGGTAGATTACAAAAAGAAGCTTGAGATAATCAGGGAAAACATTTATGGCGTTGACATCAAGGAATGGGCGATAAGGGTTGCTAAGCTCAGGCTATGGTTAGCACTAATTGAGAAAGAGGAGAGAATTCCCAACGAGCCCATTCTGCCCAACTTGGAAGCCAAGTTAGTCGTTGGAGATTCCCTTGCTCCACCGCACATAATTATTAAGGGCGAGGATGGAAAGAAGATTGTTCTTGATATTCCCCTCTCCAAATGGCGTGAAAGCCTAAAACAGAGAGCCGCAAGGAGTGGGCCCGCTTTCTGGATAGTTCAGTACAAAGAGCTTGCGAAGAAGTACTATGAAGGCAGAGGCGTCAGCTGGAAGGATTTGGAGGAAACTAAGTGGCATGTCCTTGAAGCTTTTGCGGAGGACGTTCTGGAAGAGCTAAAAGATTCAAGAGAAACCAAGGACAAAAAAGCGTTTAAGCTTCTGCTATCAGCGATTAGAGAGGGTAGGATTGAAAAGCCACCCTTCATCTGGGAGCTTGACTTTCCAGAGGTAATGCTCCACAAGAAGGGCTTTGACATTGTGATTGCCAATCCTCCTTACGTCAGGCAGGAGAAGATTTATCCGGAGTATTATGATCTGGCAGAGTTCGAGATGCTGCCAAAGAAGGAGCAGAACAAGCTCAAGAAGGAATACAAAGAGAAGATAATCAACCACATGAAAACAACCATAAAGGAGAAGTTTGAGCATGAGATGCGTTTGAACAAGAGAAGCGACCTCTACGCTTACTTCTTCATTCAGGGCGTTAATTTGCTTAATCCTAAAGGTGCGCTGGTTTTCATCACATCAAACTCCTGGCTTGATGTTGATTACGGAACTCAGCTGCAGGAGTTCTTCTTGAGGTTTACCAATCTGAGGAGAGTTATTGACTACACAACAAGGTCTTTCGAGCAGGCTGACGTTAATACGGTGATTACAGTTTTGACGAGAAAGCCCAAAGAGCTGTTTAATACAGTTGGCGACGACTGCGTGAACTTCATCCTTCTAAAGAAAAACTTTGACGAGCTGAGTCTTGAGATAGTAGACAAGATGCTCTACTGCTATGCTGGGAAAGTAAAGGAAGTTGAGGTTTTTGGCGGGAAAGTTTACAGCCATGAAGACGGTGATGTTAGGGTTAGGAGCGTCAAAGCTGTAGATCTGGCCAGGATGGGCGGTCTCGAAATCGGCACAAAACATCCTCTGCTTAGAGCTTACAACATCTTCGGCGAATACAAAGGCATGAAATGGGGCGGAATTTTGATTAGAGCTCCACAAATATTCTACGTGATTCTGGATAAGGGGAAGGACAAGCTTGTGAGGTTGGGGGATATTGCTGAGGTTACGAGAGGATTTACTAGTGGTGCAAATGAATTCTTCTATCTTGAGCCAATAAAAAACCCAATAGAGTGGCCTGTCTGTCCAGTCTGTGGAAGAGTTCACAAGCCAGAAGAAGGATTGATTGCCGTTAGGAATAAGGCAGGCTGGAAGGGATACATTGAGGAGGAGTTCTTGAGGCCTGTAATAATAAGTCCTCGCGAAATTAGGAAACCTTTAATCTATGAACAAGACTTAAAGATGATAGCGTTTATTTGTAACGAATCTAGAGGTTCGCTGAAAAGTCGTCAAAAACTTCATGCTCTTGATTATATCCAATGGGGGGAGCAGAAAGGATACCCTCAGCGTAGCACCCTTAAGAGTAGAAAGCCTTGGTACGGATTAGTTCCTCATAAGACTCCTGATGTTCTATGGCCAATGATACACAATGACAGGCTTATTGTCGGAATCTTGCAAAGTAGAAATATTGTAGTCGATCATAACCTTTTTGAGATAACTGCTAACGAAAAAGAATCACCATTAGTTCTTTTTGCATCATTATTTGCAACATATCAGGCACTTATTCGGGAGCTTATTGGACGTTCGAATCTTGGGGAAGGAGCACTGAAAACTGAAGGAATTGATATTCAAAAGCTTATTGTCTTTAAGTCTAAAGCTTTGGTTGCATACACAGAACAGCTACAACAAATATTTGAAAAACTAAGAGATTATGAAATCAAATCCATCTTCGAAGAGCTCGGCCTTCCAAAACCCAACCGCGATTTAAGCAACATCAATTCAGACGAGGTTAGCTTGGATAAAGTCATGCCTGATAGGAGAGAGCTCGACAAGATCATCTTCGAGGCTCTTGGCTTAACCGAGGAGGAGCAGCTGGAGGTTTACAAAGCTGTCGTGGAGCTTGTGAAGGCGAGACTGGTGAAGGCGAAGACGTTTTCAAGGAAGAAAAAGAAAAGGTGATATTATGGATGAGTCTGTCCTTATTATTTATACCCCGCTAAGATCTGAAGTAGAGCTTCCAACCATTGAAGAAAATCCCGAAAAGTACATGAAAGTAGAACAGCTGAAAGAAACTAATGCTGAAAAGTTCATCACATTTTTAGAAGAGAGTATTAGACCCCTGGTTAAATCTTGGTATCCACCTAAACACATCAGGAATCCTACACTCAGAAGAAAAGTTTCAGAAATTCTTTCTTCAGAGTCCCAAGAGATAAAACAGATAATTCTTAGGGATATTTTATTTGATTTCCTAAAACATGGAACTGCGACATCTATGCGAGCAGAAGGGAAATATGTTATTGCAATAACATATTCCAACGTCCTTTACTTACTCCATAGCAAGCTCAAAGAAGAAAGTGCTGTTATGGAAAACTCAGGTCAGGTCAATGTTTATGAGCGGTTTTTAGATAGAGATAACATTTATCGCTTTGTGGTATTTCAAAAAGAGAGTGAACAATTGAAAATTGGTGTGTATCTCAAGCACTCATCCAACAAAACATTTCTCAGTTGGTTGGGAATTCCTGAGAAAAAATGGCCTTTGCCAGAGGAATTTACTGTCAGATTTGTGGGTAAGTATGGAGATTATGAAATCTCTATTGGAATCAATAATGCTCTAATTTTTGAATTAGAACGTAACCTCCAGGGTGGAACAGCCAAAGTTGGAGATGTTGAACTGAACTTAGAACAGAAAGTCCTGAAAATTAAAGGGCTGCCTCTTAGGATAGAATACGCTTCGATCCCTGCAGTGCATAGGAGATTTTCAAATAAAAAACTCCCCCAACTTTTTGAATACATAAAGGAGTATCAGTACGGTATAGACTACCAACGTGAATACGTTGCTAATGTTATTAACGAGCTCATGAATCTCAATTCCTTTTTAGATCCAAAAAGCTTTACTCTCAAGCCCCTGATCGAGCGAGCAGATGGATTATATCGGAGAGTTCCGTTGGATGATGGATATGATGAAGTCCTTCTATTAGAAAAACCTGAATTTGAAGATTTTAACAGTATCCTAATCTATGCAGCAAAGAGAGTATATCAGCGTTTTATTGAGATTGATGGTGAATTCTTGGATGAAATCTCAAAAAGGATAATAGAGGATGAACCAACAAACATACTCTTTGTGAAAAAGAACGTTAATCTACGCTCTCCTATTAGGATCGGTAATTTGGCAATTTATAACCCAATTCCAGATAAAGACTTCATGGACGTCCTGAAATCCATTGATTGGAACAGCCTATCCCCTACGTACAAGATATTGTTAAAGCTCTCTGTTCTTAACTTGCTAACAACACTTGAACCAGACTTCTGGATTTTTGATGAAGTTTTTGAATATATTGAAAAGTATGTGAAACCTCTTGAATTGGGTGAAATTCCAGAAATGGAAAATATTTTAGAATACAAGGCTGCTACTATCCTCTATGAGGATTACTCTCGCTTAACACCCAAATCTGCGGAGAATATCGTTTCCGAACTAAAGGAGGATATTCTCAAAAAGCTTAATGATAGCTATTTTAAGTTTTATGTCATTGGAATAGATGAAAGTACTCGCAAAGTACAGCCAATAAAAAAGAGCAATTTTGGAGATGATAAATTCTTCAAAGAAATTTACCGACCACTAAAAATTGAGCTGGAGAGAAATGGTATTATAATTACTGAACCCAAGAAAATAATGGCCGCCGACGGATTTTTAATAATATTCTCCGTAAAGTGGAAAGACCCATCCATGAGAGAAAAACAAATCGCAGAAGGATTTAAAAGTTTAGCAACTCTCTCATAACGCACTAATTTTTAAAAGAGCGTAAGGGGTTACAAAAATGCACAAACCCGATCAAACCATCTTCAAATTTTTTATGAGCTCAAGTGGAACTATTGCAAGCAATTTAAAGCCCTACCTGAGTCTTGCTCTTGAAATCTACGGAATATTTGAAATTATCTCCAAGTTCATTCAATGGAGAAGGGAGGTAGAGAGAAAGAGGCAGCTTAGAAAGTCGCTTGCCAATACATTCCAGAAAAAGTTAGACAAAGCAAAAAGGGATTTAGAACAATTGGCAGATGATATTGCCTATGCATTCGGGGCACTGTTTATGTACTCCACAGCAATACCACCTTTTGAACCAAAAGAAAAAGCTCAGAGAATAGTGAATCAAATTGAGAGAGATTACAAAGAGCTGACAAAGAGCATGTATGAACTTATGAAGCTTGTTAGAAGGCACAGGAACATGATTATCGATGCTCTTGATTTGGATGAAACTCAGATTTTATTGTTGGATGGCTTAGCTACTGCGTTTAAAAATGAGACCCCAGATATTGAGTCTCTCACTGATTATCTACCTCTTATCGTAGAAGAGATGCAGAAGAGCAAGAAGGAAAGGTAAATATTTAGTCAAGAGTTAGGCAAGCAAATTGGGAAATTTAACTCCACTTATGGAATAGTTATCATAAATCACGCTCTGGGAATTAACCGGCAATACAAACAGTGCTTTAAAAAAGCCGCCAGATATGGGATTGAAGAATTCCTACGAAGATTTAATGAGTGTCGTACAAAACCCAAGCAAAAATACATCCCTCCCAAGAGAAAGAAGTAAAATTTTGAATAACAACCAACTAAGTTTGAACACGTCCCAAAAGCCAATAAGGTTAAAAAAGAAGAAGT
>JAMOPD010000349.1 GCA_027064745.1 Thermococcaceae archaeon | reverse complement strand
GCAGGCCAAAGGACTCTATCAAAGCCCCACACTCTTCAATCTTCTTCTGCTCGCCGTAAACCTTTGGGGCCTTCATGAACTGAACTATCGCCACCCTTCCGCCGGAGCCGAGCATTCTAACGGCTAAGCCAAAGGCGGCGGTAGTTTTTCCCTTTCCGTTGCCGGTGTAGATGTGAACCAGACCGAGCCTGTCCTTCCAGGACATGTTGATTCACCGAATGGATATAATTGCCAGGGGTTTTAAGTGTGTTGGATCTTACCCAAAGTGCTGAAAAAACACTACGCAAGATTTAATAATATCAACGATACAGAAATATAAGGTGGATTAAGAATGAATGTAGACAACAATATAAATATAAATTATGGAGAGATTGCAGGAGAACTAATGAGATACCTCTCAAAGAAAGAGCTTGAACCTCGACCCCATTACAGGATTCTTCTAGGTACGCTAGAAGAAGTTGAAGTTCCAAAGGTATGGGAAACTGGAATTGAGCGTCATGAAATTGGATATTCATTCCTAGACACTAGTCCTGATAATAAGAAGTATACAACTATATTTGCTGGGTATGTGAAAGTTGGAACTAGTATGTTTATTCCCATAAAATTGGAGATTACAAAAAACGAAAGGGAACCAATAAAAATTAGTGTTTTCTGTGGAGACTTCAAAAATGAGCTTCAAGAAGGAGAAAGATATAAACTAACTCGGATAAGTGATGAAAAGACCTTGATAAGCATACTATTTGGAATTGACAAAAAATCATTTCAACCTAAATTAGAATTAGAAATTACCAAACGTGTGAGATATACTTCAAAAGGAACAAGAGTGCTTTTAAAGATCAAAAATCAGACAAAAGTCAAGAGGATTAGATCATCGAAAAGCTTCGAATTTGGACATATTCTAGAGTTCAAGATTACTGAGTATTCAGAAGCTCCAATGAGGATTCCCCTCAATTCATATAAAGGATACTCCCTGCTCCCAGTGATCGATGTTCGAAAATTAGAAGGTGCAACAGGGGCTCATGGAGAATCATCACCAAAAGAGGCATTTGAAAATGTATACATAGTAGCCAAAGCATTAGAATTTCGAGATTATTATATATCAGAGGTCAGGATACCAAGAATAAAACCATCAGGAATCCATGTCTCATCTCTCTCCGAGAATCTTAAAAAAGAAGTTGGAATTCCACTTCACAAGGTTATCCAAGAATACATAAAGGAAAAGATAGAAAGTAAAGGATCCACATTATATAAATTTCAAATCGAAAGCATAAAAGATATTACAAAACAACTCTACGGCCCTAGAACTCCTGTTTTGATAACTGCCAAGACCGCTGCTGGAAAAACTGAGGCATTTATAATTCCGATCGTGAATTATATTCTAACTCAGAAGGAGAGAGAACCTGAAAAGAAGGGAGTTCGTGCTATTCTTGTGTACCCTACAAAAGCCCTAGCAAATGATCAGCTACAAAGGATATTTGAACTCGTGGCTTTCGTTAACTCTCGTGTTGATAAAAATAGGCAGATAACCGTTGGTGTTTACCACGGTGATATTGAGGAGAAGGCAACATACGAAATCCCTATGCCATTAAAGTGTGTAAATCCTATTCACGATGACGAAAAACCAAGATTAAAAGTTGAGAAGGGCATACTAACCTGCCCAGAATGTGGAGTGAAGTATCCATTCCTCCTAGTGGATAGAGAGAGCATTCTTGCGTCGCCACCTGACATATTGATAGCAACGCCAGATATACTAAATTACTCCCTAGCCTTTGACAAAAATAGGCATATATTATTTTACAGTCACGATGAAATTTCACCTGAGATCGTGGTATTGGATGAACTGCACCTGTTCCACAGTATATTTGGTAAAAACGTTTCCCTCATGCTCAAAAGACTAGAGGCTCTTATTAGATATTATAGCAGACAAAATAGAAAGATTCAATTCATTGGGGCGTCTGCAACCATTAGAAATCCTAAACGATTCGGCTCCTTATTCTTCAATTCAGAAGTTGTACATGTCACCACAAAGCCTTCAGACTACGACTATAGCAATCCAATTAAAAAAACAATGATATTTGCTATGCCTCTAGCGTACAGAATGGTTGACACCGCCGCGTATTCATTAATCTCTCTTCTTCAATTGCTAGACAAGAAATTGCCGAATAAGAATAACTTTAAGACCCTTGTCTTTGTGAATACTCTAACAATCTGTGACATGATCCGGAGTAATCTTGCTCGTCGTGCATCTTCTTCTCCTGAGCTTAGGGAATTGATTAGAAAGATAGGAGCTCACAACTCTACATACACAAAGCAAGAAAGAGCTAAGATAGAGGAGATGTTCAACAGGGGAGATCTCTCGATTCTAGTTGCAACTAGTACTCTGGAGGTAGGTGTTGATTTTAAGGATATAGACTTATTGATGTTGTATGGAGTGCCATATTCTTTCAATAGTTACCTTCAGAGAGTTGGACGAGCTGGAAGGAATAGAGACGCGATTGTGTATATTCTTTTGAATCCAAATAATCCAATTGATATTACATACTACCGCGAAGCCATTAAGATAGTATTAAACCCAAATGTCTTTATTGAATATCCTCCATTTCCAGAACACAACAGAGTCTTAGAGAGAAAACACATTATATCTGCTATCTCAGACTTTTGTACAGCCCAAGAGCAGGACATAAATACCATAATTTCAAATATATACTCTATGAATCTAGACAACATACAGGATGTACTTGACTACCTAAAAGACACAGGACTGATAACTTCAGAAGATGATCTTATAGAAATTATCCAGGAAGTCTACGAAGAAAGTGGCATTTCTAGTGTCTCTGATGAGATTTCACCATTTGAAATAATAAAAGAAGTACTAAGACTAACAGATATAAGAACTGCTGAAAGTGTTGTGAGTGTTTCTCTAGACGTTTATGATCCCAAGTACGTGAGATCATCACGGAAGAAAAAGTATCGGCGTTATGGCCTTACGGATAGAGATACCGAGTTATTGAGAAAAATAAAACCAAAGGGGGATTATAGATGAGCAATTGCAAACGCTTATCCATCCCAAAGAGTCGTGCTGTTGCTAGCTTTTATGAGGCCGATCCCGACTTTTCGAGTGATGCCAAGTATAGAAAGAGTTATTACCAACACAAAGGGGTGCTTTACAAAACAAAACACATCAATGCAAGAAGATTACTTCAATTTGAACCAGAAGAATTGGAAGTCCTATTTGATAACTTAAAATATACATTAAGTCCCGAAGAGCAAATTTCAATTAGACTTCATCAGATTAGAGAATCTTTTGAAAGACTCTTACATGAGACGGCAAAATTACCTCCTAAAATCAAGGATAGAATTCTTCATAACAAGCTTCAAGATGTGTTTAACGTATCCATAATAAGTTCTGTAAGTTTGGAATTCGCCAGTGATGTTACATTGTTCTGGTGTCCAGAATGCTATAGACTCTATTTCCCAAGTGAAATACACGTAGATACTCAATATTGTTATCCAATATGTCCTAATTGTGAAAGAGAGGGAAAACGAATAATCCTTGAACAGACCCCTATATGGGTCGCTAAAGTTGAAAATAAACACCCTATTATCCCACTAGTTACAGGAGCATATGGTTTACATGATGCTTGGAAACATTGGAATAGAGGTGAACTCCCCCCATGTCCCAGGTGCAAAGAAGGCAGAATGAGGTTCTACCTTCATACGGATCCTGCTCGATTCTTAGAAAGTTCGATATTAAAATGTGACAATTGTGGATATGAGCACAAGCTTTACAACTCAAACTATGTTCTATCACTTCCGACTCAACACATGACTCAACCAATAATAGGAAAAACATACAATTATTTGGCAATAGAAGAAGTAAAAAGCCTACTAGAAATAGGGGATGGAGATCCACGATGGAACTTAAAGAGTAGTTTAGGAATGCCACTAGTGAATATTAAATATATTGAAGATTTCCTTTATATCCCCAATATAGACATAAAAAAGGTCGTCCTTGGGTTATTTTTCGGTCTCAGAGTTAAGAGAACATACCCTACAAGAAAAACGGGCATCAGGATAAATACTAGTGCTATTTATCTACGTATTAGTGAATCCTATTATCCAAAGGTCAAAGAATTCATAGGGAAATTAGAGGAAGAACTATATGAAAGAAAAGCACTATATTTAGGCTTAGAAAACAACCTAAAGCATATTGTTCTTCATTCTTTAGCACACGCGTTAATGGGACGACTTCCAAACTATAGCGGATTATCACTAGATAATTTCGAATACATATATAGCCCCAGCAGAAACGAGGTCCTCATATATGAAGCTGGAGATGGGAGTCTAGGAGCCTTAGAAACTCTTACTCAGGAAGATGAGGTAACAAATGAGCCAATAATAATAGACTATCTACAAAAAGTCAAAGAAGACGTCACTGAATGTTCCTGTGACAGTGCATGCAAGTATTGTCTAGCCCTTCCCGGCTGTCCCGAGTACAACCAAAACCTTGATAGGTTTTCCTTAGGACCACTCTTTGGAATAGAGGATCCCCAAGACATGATTGGGTGATCTATAATGGTGGAAAGAAAGAACATTGAGTTCATAATCAAGATACTAAAGGTTTTGGAGAGTAAAAAACGACCAATGACACTAAGCGAAATAAAAGAAGCAACAGATCTCGTTGATCCTGTATCCCTTCATGTCTTATGGCTTTTGGAGATGGGATTTATCAGAGAAGAAAGAAAATCAGAAAGCGAATATGCCATACTCGGATCTACATGGAAGATAACTTCGGAAGGCCGCGCTTTTCTAAAGTTTCTTGAAACACATAAGGAGGCATTTTCTGGACTGACTCAGAGTATGCGCCCATTTAGTCTTGTTTTGACATATCCACGTTCTGGCAAGCTAATACCCAAAAACAAATTGGAGGAGCTCTCCAAGACTGGTATATACTTTCCGGATTTACTAAACGAACTCTTCCGATCTGCACAAGAGGAGATACTAATTGCTTCTCCATACATAGAACAGGTTATTTTACCATTTATTGAACAAACCAAAGAGGACGTGAAAATAAGAATACTAACTAATGAGAAAAGTGCGCTGTTAGAACGTCTAACTAAACGAGAAAATGTCGAGATATTCCTCCTTCAAAAGAAAGAGGAGAATAGACAATTGTACCAGGTCCACTCTAAATTCATATGTGTTGATGGCAAGTATTGTATCATCGGTTCTATGAACTTAAACGAGCGGAGTATGTATTATAATTTTGAAACAGGCATCTTCGTAGAAGATAAAAACTTGGGAAACTACATAAGAAGGCTATTTGAAATAATGATAGAGCTTTCCAAACCATTAATCCTTTGAAACAATAGAACAACCTCTTATTTCCCCTTTTCTTCTACCTAGTAATTCTGCGGCGATTTCGAATCCAATTCTTTCCTCTTTTGGAATATTAGTTACAAGGATTTCTGTTATGAGCCGTCTCCCTTTCACTTTGCCACTTATAAATCTTCTAACGCTCACGTTGAGAATTTCAAATCTTGAGATTCCTTCATACAATTTTCTTATATTAGGCACGTTAGCATTACTTAAAATGAAATACACCCCTCTCTTCTCTAATTCCACACAAAGATTTCTCAATCGGATTTGGTCCTTAAGAGGAAATCCACTACCATTAGTATAGTGTGAGAACCCTCCTTTGCGACCATCAAAATAAGGTGGATCCAGATATACTACATCACCAGGCTTAACTTTTTCAAGAACATATTCAAAATCCGTGCTGAACATTTCATCAAGATTTGCTAGAACTCTACCTGCATTTAGGATCTCGTGTTCATCCCAAAGACGGCGTCTTGGAGAAGGTCGTCCATAGGGAACGTTAAACTCTCCTCGGGTATTTTCACGATACAAACCATTAAATGCTGTTTTATTAAGGTATAAAAAAAGACTTGCCAATCTCACGTGAGGAGGATCAAAATTTCTCTCAATTACGGCAGGGAACTCCCTCTTAACTAACTCGTTAAACTCGGCCCTGGCTTTGTAGTAGTACTCTTTGCTAATTTTGTGAGTCTTTAAGTCTTCAATGAGTTCTTTAGGAGTATCCCTAACAGCAAAATAGAAGTTCATAAGCTTTTGATTAATGTCATTTACAGTACCTCCACTTGGTTCCATCCAGAATGTTAACACACCCGCACCGAAAAACGGCTCATGAAATCTCCGATTTTCGAAATCCTTAGGTAATAGTGCAATTATACATGGTAACATCAGTCTCTTACTGCCCGCCCATTTTAGCAGGGGTTTTGCCACTCTAACCGCCCCCACCAAAATTTGATAACACTGAAGTTAGTATTTACCTCAGGTTAAAAATTCATCGCATAAGACTTTTCAAGGAGGCGTGGGATTTACCTACGCCATCGAAACTATAAATCCTGAAATCCTGGGAGAGTTAGGAATCTCCTCCAGCTCTTTAATATCATCGCAAAGAGTGACATTGAGGGGAGAGCTTTTACATTTTCTACAAAAGTCCAAAGAACTGTGGAGACACCGAAAGATAACAGACAGAATGATGGATACTGGAAAAGAGACTTGAAAAAAATCAAGAACTCTAATCAAACTTCGTGTAGGTTGAGTTTGTGTGGTGCGGTGGCCGGGATTTGAACCCGGGTCACCGGCTTGGGAGGCCGGTGTCCTAGACCAGGCTAGACTACCACCGCGCGCCCGTTATTCTTAGGGGGAGGGAGCTTTAAAAATTTTATCCCTTCCGCGCGACGATGAGGCGGACTATTCCCCGGTAATAACTTTCGGCTCGTTCCACCTTGAAGTGCTCCCCGATCAGGCGGTGGGTTTCCCTCAGCGGGTCGTCGTCGAGGAGGGGTTTTAGGAGGAGTTTCATGGGCCACAGAAAGAGGTAATTCACAAGCGCTGAATCGCTCCTCGTGTGCTCGAGGAAAATCGCCCTTCCGCCGGGCTTTAAAACCCGGAGGATTTCCCTCATCCCCCTCTCGGGGTTCGGAACGGTGCAGAAGACGAAGGAGCTCAGAACGGTGTCAAAGCTCTCATCGGGAAAAGGAAGCCTCTCAACGTCGGCAACCTTGAAACAGGCGTTCAGGTTAAGCCTTCTGGCCTTCTCCCGGGCTATTTCAAGTGCCTCTGGAACTGCATCAACGGCGCAGAGCTCAACGTCACTCAGATAATAGCGCAACGTTTTCCCAACACCAACGCCGACTTCCAGAGTTTTTCCCTCGACGAAGGAAACCGCCTTCTTCCTCAGCGGACAGAAGAACCTGTCGAGAGGCCTCTCGAGGGTCTCGTAGTGCCTCGCTATGCGCGAATACTTGGCCTTAAACGACATGAGTTAAGTTGAGAAGGGCTTTTAAAAAGTTGAACCCAAAG
>JAMOPD010000348.1 GCA_027064745.1 Thermococcaceae archaeon | reverse complement strand
GGAATACTCCTGGTCTTTATGGCAGTGAATACGGTGATACTCTTCACGTGGGGCAAGCTTGCAGAGCTCAAGACTTTCATTAGAGATTTCTATCCGGCATTTCTTCTGATACTCCTCATAAGCCTCGGACTCAGCTACAAAGGTATAGTTGGCATCAGAAGTTTCCTGATATTCGCCCTCCAGGGCTTTGTTGCAGTTGTAGTACTAGCTGTAGTAATGCTCTATGGGGGAAAGTTAAAGCTCAATTATTCTGATAAAAAACATAGATTCGCTGTTGTGGCTGCTATCAGTGTTCTCGGCTTTGTCGGAGCCTATCTTTACTTTGGACCTGATCTTTGGAAGTTTATGGGAGGGGCGTATCAATCTAACCCGTTATATCAGACGGTTGCGGAGCTGGCAAAGACAAGCTTCAGAGATATTAAAATGTACTATAGTATTAAAACAAGCGACGCCCTGATATTCGTCCTCTCATTAGGGGGATTCCTCTTAACACTCTTCCGATTCATACGAAAACTTATGAAAGAGGACATAAGTGGATATAAAGAAATTTTTTTGGTAGCATATTATGGGGCCTCACTATACCTACTGTTTATGGCGGTCAGGTTTATATTCCAGGCCTCTGGCTCGATAATACTCTTCGCTGGAATCTTTATCGCAGAATTATTCGTCTTTGTAGAAGGAATGAAAGATACGCCTACAACTAAAGCACTGTATGCCGTCTTTCTTATGATGCTTTTTATTCCGATCCCTATCGTTGGGGCGCAACATATGAATGATATAACCTCATATTATTCAAAGAATGAGCAGGTGCCATCATCTTGGCAGGATACACTCCTCTGGTTGAGAAAAAACAGCAATCCACTTGACAGCGCCACCTCTTGGTGGGACTATGGGTACTGGATCGAAAGCTCTCTCTTAAGCCATAGAAGGGCCTCAACGGATGGGGGGCATGCTTATGACAGGAGGTACATTGTTGCAGACTTTCTCTCCCATTACGGAAATAAAAGCGAGGTAGACTTCGAATCATGGGAACTTAACTATTTCATAGTCTGGCAGCAGGATATCTATAAGTTCAACGCCATAAGTTACCTTGGCGGTGCCATTGACTATGGAGAATACAGGAACATAGGAATGTTCCAGCCAATACCCCTGACAGCCATACACTTTGATAATCAGACAGGAAAATATTACATTCTAACCCAGCAAGGTTCTTATCAGCCCATGATGACGATTGACTTGAGAGAAGGGCGTATAATAAAAGGTACCGGTAATATCCCATATGTGCTTTATGTTTTCCAGAACTATGGATTGCTGGCATATAAGAACATTGCATTTAGCAATTTCTTCAGACTTGCGTTTCATGTTCCATTTTCTTTTGAACAGTGGGATGCACAAAAATTATTTGCCAACTTCAAAATGGTCCACAACGCTGGGGATGTAACAACATATAAATTCAGGCCCTTTGCGGTGTATATGATAGATACTCTCGAAAACGACACGTGGAAGATTATATACACATCACTCGGTGGTGGAAAATTACCCGTTGGAAGGCATCAATTCAAGCTTTACATTTCTGCCTTTGGAAGGGATATCAAGGATGCCAGCATAGTCTTTGAAGCATACAACGGAACGAAACTCGTCGAGAGGAAAGTCATAGCTCAGAATCTCAACATGGATCATCTTCATGAACAGCCACTCCAATTCAACTTGACAGTACCGAATGCAGCAAAATACAGGTTTGTTCTTATTCAGGATGGACCTGTAGGTGTTATTAACGGAAAAGTCAAAGTAAACGGTAATGTTGTGAACCCTACATATGTGCTTGGAGAAGGGAGGAGTGGAACGCTTGAGCTTACAGCTGCCTTTAGAAAGGATTATACTGCAGATCTCTACCTGAGAGTTAGTCTAATATACTATATAACACCAAATGGCAAGGATATATATCAAGATAAATTCCAGCTAGAGCCCCACATGGACATAATTGATTACATCCCGGTAGAAAAGGGTCTGAGCGTAAAGGCAGGAGATAACAAAATAAAAGCAGAGACCAGTATGCCTAAAAACGTATTTGAGAACTACACTCAGAAGCTCTACAGCAAATATGGAAAGGATAAAGTCGTCATAGTCAGAAAACGTGTTGAACCTATCTTCATCACAAAGAAGGAGTACGTTATTTGGGAGGGTTAGTCCACAGTGTTGGAATGGGTTCAATGATACTCCAAAAGAGAGAATAGAATTGTGCGGCTGCCAAACACACTGCAGTTATCCCTTACAGTGAGGCTAACCCCTCACTATTTTTATATCATCCAAACTGGTAAGTTTTCTTTTCTTTGCTGTTTCCACAACCCCAAGAGAGATATCCTTTCTAGATTTTAGGATTATCGCCTCAATCTCTGGAAATCCAAGCTTTCTAAGTGCGAAAGCCCGGTGATGCCCATCTATCACATAATAATCTCCCCTGCATTCAAGAACAATTATTGGAGCATCATAGCCATGCTTTATCTCTTGAAGAACAACGAGCAGCTTGACCTCGCTGAGCTCCCCCTGAGTGGGTATAACCCTGTCTAGGGGGATATAAGCCGTATAAAGCTGAAATTCAATACCATGAATGATTTCATATTCTTTTTTAATTCTTTCCGCTCTTTTGAAAGCTTCCTCCCTACTTATCAAATGTTGCCCTCTCACCTTTTCACACCCTTCACCGCAATAAAGGCAGCTAGGGACTTGCATTTCTTGTAGTATCTTTTGTCTATTCTCTCAGCGAGAGATGGAAATGGCCAGAAGGAGGGAAGAAAAATAACTCCAGCACTCTCCACTTCAATGAACCCTGAATCTTTCAGAAGAGTTTCAAGCTCTTGGGGTGTATAAAACCGTGCATATCTATACGCAGTCTCAACAAATATGCTTTTAATCCTCTTAAAAATGAACCAAAGGCTTTTGCCATTCATGGTTCCTATAAGGGCTTCCCCTCCAGGCTTCAAGATCCTGTAGATTTCATTAACAACCTTCTCAGGCTGGTGGATAAACTCAAACATGGTAACACTCAAAACTACATCAAAGCTCTCATCGGGAAAAGGAAGTTTATATGCATCTCCTTTAATAAATTTCACATCGGGAAGCTTTCTCCTCGCTATCTCAAGCATCTTCTCACTTGCATCAAATCCAATAACGTCAAAGCCCCTCTTGTAAAGCTCTACAGTATAATTACCAGTTCCACAGCCCAGATCAAGGGCCTTTCCCTTTCTGCTCCTGAGCATAGAAAATACAAGCCATTTTTCAGTCTTGTCGACATATCGTCCCGTTTTTGTTTCATACCAAGTATCGTAGTGATGGGCTATCCTGTTAAAGTACTCTGCCACCTCAGACACCAAGCTTGCTCTCTATCGTGAGCTTTTTATCTGTTCTGTCATCAATTTTAAGGCTTATAACAACTCTTTTTGCTCCAGTCTGAAGAACAGCCCTATGACATCTCTTCACGAGCTCAAGGATATCGCTTAACTCTCCTTCCACCACTGTTCCCATAGGACAAATTCTATATTTAAGACCGCTCTTTCTGATTTCATCCATTACAGGCTTTAAATACTCGCCCACGCTTGGAGTCTCGGTTCCCAGGGGAAAAAGGCACAGTTCAGCAACAGCCATCATCCACCACCTGCCGGTGGGAATACATGCACAACATCTTCATCCTTGAGTTCGGTCTCCAGCCCATTTAGATGCAGAATGTTGTGCCCATTGACAAGTATTATACCATCTACCTCTTTCCTTCCTCGCTGCAGCAGTTCCCTCTTTATCTGTGGACTGTATTTCTCGGAGAGGTAATCAATTAATTCCTTAACTGTCCTGATATCATGAACTTCAATCTCCTTCTTCCTAATGAGACTTCTAAATGTGGCATAAAACCTAACTTTCATTCGGCACACCTAATTAACTTTCTTTTCAATTATTCATAAGTTTTCCTCTTCCTCTCACGATTATGGATGTAGTCTAAGAGAGGTCTTATACGCTCCCATACCTCATTTATACTCCCATGACCATCTATTTTCACATAGATGCCTTGTTTTTTATAAAACTTGATTATCGGGTTCATATTGTTTATGTAGATGTTATATCTCTTCTCAGCAACCTCAGGTCTGTCATCCTCTCTTTGGATAAGTTGTCCACCACAGATGTCACATCTACCGGGAATTTTCGGAAGGTTGTATTTAACATGATACACTGCACCACAGACTGAACATATCCTCCTCCCAGAAATCCTCTGCACACTTTCCTTTTTTGTAATGTAAATATCTATTGCAGCATCTATTTTTATACCATGATCATAAAGATAATTCTCCAGTGCTAGAACCTGTTCCGCCGTTCTTGGATAGCCATCTATTATGAAGTTTTCCCTTACCCGTCTCAGTTTGGAGAGAACGAGAGTGTTTATTACGGTATCCGGAAGTAGATCACCCCGCTCAATGAACTTTTTCATCTCAAGTCCCAGAGTACTTTCCTTTTTTATCTCATCCCGGATTATATCACCCGAAGCTATGTATGTCAGACTATACCTCTTCATTATGGTGCGCGAGTGGGTTGACTTTCCACTTCCAGGGGGACCAAATATGAGAATGTTCATTTTTTTCACCGATAGTTACTTATATTTCTTTGGCTAAAATACTTTTGGTGATAACAATGGAGTTGCGGAGCGGTTATGTAAGGGCATCAGGCTATGCAAACAAAATTAGGAAAGTGCTATTTGCTATTACACGTGGAAAAGTCGAGCCAAAGGAAGTTATTCGGGCTTCTGCAGAACTGAACCAGTATCTCTTCGAGAGATTTAAGGAGATGGGAGTGAGAAAGGAAGATGTCGTTAGAATTTCCATAGGGTTCTCCATCGAGGAAGGGACGATTGTATGGGATTATGACAGCCTCAAAATAGAGGTGTACAGAAAGGAGGAGGAAGAGAAGCTTGCTCAGGCCATGGAAGAGGTTGAAGAACGCGAAAAAGCCCTCGATGAAGCAATAAAAGAACTCGAAAAGCTGGCAAATCAACTCAGGGGATTAAGTGAGGAGATTGCAGGAAAGGTTGAGAAGCTTAAACAGGAACACAGCGGTTTGAAGCTTCAAGCAGAGGAGTAAGCTGAATCGTTTATTTTTCTCATGCTTTTACTTTAAAAACTAAAAAATAAAGAATCACTCAAGGGCGGCAAGGAGCTTTTCCATGAACATCTTCTCTGGATAAGCTCCTTCGAATTCGACCCTATCCTCACCATTAACCTGGATGATTATCTTGGGCACTGCCATAACCCTATATTTGTCTGCCCATTCAGGATATTCAATTGCTTCGACCATATCCCCCAGTATCCTGTCCTCACCTGTGAGTGAGTTTTCGATTGCAAATTTGTGAGCCATTCTAACTGCCAATGGACAGTAGGGGCATGTTGGGGTTACAAAGACGAGAATTCTAACGTCCTTGTCTATCTTCGCGAGCTCCTTCTTGCTTTCTGGCATTAAATCAGTCGTAGCATTGCTTACATCGACTATGTCTTCGAGGAAAGCCCCGAACTCATGACCTGCAGGCAATCCAAAGAATCTGACTCCCATGTCTCTGCCGTTCTGTGTTATGGTGATGGCAGGAGCGCGATCAATCCTATATTCTTCAGCTATCTGCCTACCTTCTTCACTGTCAAAGTCATGGAACTCATAAGTGAGCTTATCCGTAAGCTCGCTAAGTTCCTGAACAAGCTGTTTAAGTTGATCACAGTACTGACAGTGCTCTTTACCTGTGAATCCGATAATCTTGACTGGATTTGTCATTTTTGAAAAGAATTCCTCTCTTATAACCTTCTTATCTCCATCGCTGATCAGTCCCATACTAACACCTCCTTTCTCGACTAAAGGTTTATAACCTTTAGAGTGCAACGATTTATCAGATTTGACAAATTTAAAGTTTCGGGTTGGGTTTGGATGAACACTATATAAACTTTACGTCACAAATTTGGGTGGTGTGGGACATGACTGAACCGGATATTTTTTACATCCTGGGGAACAAGGTAAGGCGTGATTTACTTAGTCATTTAACATGCACCGAATGTTATTTCAGCTTTTTAAGCAACAAGGTTAGTGTATCCTCCACTGCAGTCTCCAAACATCTCAAAATAATGGAACGAGAGGGAATAATTCAGTCATTTGAAAAAGAAGGGCCTTTTGTCGGCCCAACAAGAAAATACTACCAAATAGTACACTCAGCCACCTATGTTGCAACTCTCACTCCGAATCTCTTTTGGCATGAAACGCTGCAATTAGAAAAAGAACCTGTACTTGAGAATCTTACTATCAACCTAGCGGAACTTGAACTTGAACCCAATAATCTTCTTGCAATGGTCAAGAACTTCATCGACGCTGATCAAGAGCTTAGAAAACTCCTACAAGCTCTTAAAGCCATAGAAAGTTATCGGGATATGATGATGAAAAAAATCAAAGAGACATACCTCAAGGAAATTGGGGACATGACACAGCTTGCCATTCTGCATTATGTACTCATATATGGTGAAGCAACAGTAAATGATCTCAGTGACAGACTAAATCTCAAGGAGAGAGAAGTTGTAAGAAAGGTTGAGGAACTGAACAGGTTTGTACCGTTAATAATAAAAGACGAAAGGATTAAAATCGACGCAGAAAAACTAGAGCAAAAGATTAAAGGTGTCGGAGATGGTGGAGAAGGTTAAAATCATAGTAAATAATGATCGATGTTACCTCTGTGGAGGATGTGCAGGTGTTTGTCCCACTCTTGCCATAGAGGTGCACTCGAGCGGCTGGGAATTCATCCAAGACAAATGCATAAGCTGCAAGATATGCATTACAGCTTGTCCAGTAGGAGCACTCTCAGCTGAACCTCTGGAGGTGAGTGAATGAACCAGATGAAATACGATGTTGTCGTTGTGGGGGCAGGGATAGCCGGGCCTATCGTTGCCAGAAACGTTGTCAGAGCCGGGTTTTCTGTTCTGCTCATCGATAAAAAGCCTGCCATAGGAACGCCGAAGCAGTGCGCCGAAGGTATAAGCATCAAGGTCTTTGAGAAGTACGACATACCCTACGATAGACGTTACATCAACCGCGAGATTTATGGGGCTAAGCTTTACTCACCCAGCGGCTACGAGCTTGAATTCCGCTATAAGGACGTCAGTGGGGTAATACTCGAAAGGAAGGTCTTCGACAAAATGCTCGCCTACTACGCCGCTAAAGCGGGAGCAGATGTTCTCGCGAGGACAGAGGCTCTGGATGTCATAAGGAAAGAGGGCAAAGTGGTAGGAATAAAGGCCAAGCATGAGGATGAGCCGCTTGAGATTTACGCCGACATAGTTGTGGCTGCCGATGGAGTCGAGAGCACGATAGCGAGAAAGGCAGGCATAAACACCT
>JAMOPD010000347.1 GCA_027064745.1 Thermococcaceae archaeon | reverse complement strand
AGTTCCCGTCGCCGGTTGTGTCGAGGTATACCGCATCTATAACTCCGTCTCTGTTCCTGTCGAGGAAAAGCACGTAGGTGGAGTTGACCCGAATCGCACCGAAATCTTTTCCTATATAAACATCGCTGCCGTTGGCGCCCGCCCAGCCTTTTCCAGAAAACCCTTTCTCACTGGGACTCTGGGTTGGAGTGCCGCTTTCAGATGTTTCACTCTGACCGCTTTCCCCGTATTTCCCTTTGAAGGTATCGGCTTTCTTTGTTAGCTCATCAATGATATGGGGATTGGTGTAGTACACGTAGCCGGCTGCGAGGATTATAAGTATGAGGAATAACGCAGTTTTCATGCCCATTTCACTTCACCTCCACGAAGGTGTCTGAGCCGAACCAGCCGCCACTCACGCGCTTGAACTTTTTGCCAGTCTCGTAGTCCTCGTATATGCCCGGCTTCTCTGTCTCGTGGAGCACGTAGCCGTTCCATGTGAACCAGCCCCCGTTCCTTTCCTCAAGTTTCTTCCTCAGGTTCACGAGGGAAGAGATTGTGGCATCCGCCATGTTCCCGAAGTAGCCCGTCGGGTCAAGGAGCTTGCCTATCTTTGTCGCTCCATCAAGCACTATTATAGAAACCTTCGTCCTGTCGTCCAGATTCATCTTCTGAAGCTCCCTCGCCTGATCCATTAGTGCCTTGGCATCCTGAGCCACGAGGAACACACCCGCAGGAGTTGTGAACATTTTCACCTTTGCTGTTCCCTTCAGCTTTATAGTATCTCCAACCTTCTCGAAGTTGCTGGCGACGAACTGAGACCAGTCCAGAGCTCCGCCAGAGCCGTACTGCCCGCCAACGAGCCACTTTGGAGGATCTATTATGCCGGTCAGGATGGCGTTGGTGATTGCTTCCCTCGTGGATTCCTTATCCGCGTTCCTGTAGATGAAGTTTCTCATCTTAATGTCCCTCATTATAGGGTCGTACCGGTACTTTATCGCTATCTGCCTCAGCTGATAGCGCTTCTCAGGGTCATCCTTGAAGATGGAGAGGTATGTGTTGATTTTCTGGTGCTGATAGACCTTCTCCTCCATGTATGCGTTCATGCGCTTTACCATCTCCTTTGGATTGTCCTTGTACTTCTCATGGATTGACTTGAGATCATCGAGGTAGATGGAGTAAACGCTCTCCATTCCAGGCTCGAGCTCGATGGCCTTCCTCAGGTAATCCACGTGGCGTTTGTAAATCCCATCAGCCCATTCCTTCTGCTTCTCCAGAACGCACTCGTCGCAGGTGAAGATGTCCGGGTCGTCGCAGTCTATCAAGCCGTCGCCGTCGTTGTCTATACCATCCCCTGGCTTTTCCTCGCTCCAGAAGTTTAGGCTAACGCTGTCCGAGGCGATAACCTTCCCGTCACCGTTGTAAAGCTGAACGGAAATCTTTCCACTATCTCCAGGGTTGGCCACCCTCACGATGTCGGCTACGAATCCGCCACTCGCATCTACCCTATACTTTGAACCATCGGGAGCCGTCACGACGGCGTAGGAAGCGTTGCCTTTAACTTCTGCCCAGACCGGAATCACGAAGATGTCGGCAACGGTTGGCTCTAACCTGGCACCCTCTTCAGGCATTGTTATCCTGATTCTGGAAGTGGATTTTTGCGTCTGGTTCTGTGTCTGGGTTTCCTGCCCCTGAACACCCAGGATCTCTGCTATCTTTGTCGATATGCCGTTACCAAGGGCAGTGCTAGAGCTTTTAATTTCTCCGCTCATACTCCTCAGTTCGTTGAGGTATTTAGCGTAGGCTTTGTCATCAAAGGTCAGGACAAGCCCAACGGCGTTACCCGCTTCGTCGGTGGTGAAACTTTCTCGAGGAATGCACAGGACTCCTCCTTGGCAGGGAACCAGGCCCTCAGCCGGCTCCTTGTATCCATTACCTGTGAAGAATATGAAATGGCCGTTGTACCATATATCAGCGGACATTCCGATTGAAACTATGTACCTTCCGTATCTGTGCTGTTCAAGGTACTTGAACATTGGCCCGGCCCGGTGCTGGGTGGACTTGCCTATGTCATAGATTATATCTCTAGTGTAAAAGAGATAGCACCTGCTTGATCCGTCACCTGCTCTGTCAAGCACAGCACTGTCGTCGAGTATGGTATAATCGACCATCGGAGAACAGCTGAGCTTGGCCATATTCTTCGATGCCGCTGATCCGTTCTGATAATCAATGATGCTCACGGAAACATCAAACTTGATGCCCCTCGGTCCGGTATAGGTTCCTGAAAGCGATACCTCTGGATAACCCCACAGCGTCGTCCCGTTGGACACCTTGGTGACCTTAACTCCAAGGGACTCGACGGCACTTTTGATTTTTCCCATCTCCCTGGGAAGGGAGCTGGTAAAATTGGTGTGCTTTCCGAGCGTTATGTTCAACCCGACGTTAGCATCGGGTGTCACCGCGGAAAACATTGCACTGAAATAAAACAGCACTACAAAGAGCGCCAGAATTTTGGAATTCAATTTCTTTCCCTCCTATATGATACAATCCTCCTCTTCAAAATATAGAGCCCTCCCCCAAAATCAGAAGCAGGAGAAACGCTCCGATTAACGGGCAGTAGGCGTAAGAATCCTGTCAGATAACTTTGATTACTCGAAGTAGCAGTTGCCTGAACAAACGTCAATAAAAAACTATTCTCGAACACTTTTATCCTCTCCAGCAATCCATTCCATTGTTCCGCCTTCTGCCCATATTGAGCAGCCGGCCATCTTCTGACTCAGGGAGACTGCTGGGGCGTTCCCAGCGGAAGGGACAATGCTCATTTCGGCAAAAACAGCCGATAGATTGCACTTCATTCATCAACCTCCCTTCAGAACACCTCGGGGAGACCGAGAATGTCCTCGCCCTTCGCAGAAAAAGAAAGCGTAACAGGCCTTTTGATTTTGCATATTACGTTCTTATATTTAATAAACCTTTCGGGGAAGAGAATTCAAAAAAAGGAGGTATTATTGGTTTAATTTTCGAAGATTTTCCATTAGTTTAGCAAGTTTCCGGGCTCTTTCGAAATCTATATCATTTTTTGTTTTTCCCTCCTTCTTGATCCAAGTTCCCACTATGAAGCCGTCTGCATACTTCCAGAGCTTTGGAAGGTTGTCGTAAGTTGTGCCTGAACCTACAACAACCGGAACCGGTGAAATCTCCTTAGCTTTTTTAAGCTTTTCTAAGTCAACTTCACTGCCTGTTCTCTTTCCGCTTATAATTACGGCATCAGCTAAACCTCTCTCAACTGTATCTCTCAATGCATCTTCAAAGTCTCCAAAGTGATACGCATGCTTAACGTGCACATCTGCAAAAACCTTAATTTTACTGGGTAAGGATTTTCTAAGCTTTGCCAGCTCATGGGCAATTCCTTCAATGATGCCCTGATCAGTGTATGCCACTCCACTGAGAACGTTCACCCTTATGAAGTCCGCCTTTACGGCGTAGGCTATTGAATAAGCCGCTATTCCATCGTTTCTTAAAACGTTAATGCCGAGCGGGAGGGAAATTTCCTCACGGATTGCCTTCGCTATAACGCTCATCGCTGCAACTGTTATAGGCCCGACTGTCTTTGGAAACGGCACATCATTGAAGTTCTCAACCATTACGGCATCAAAGCCCGCCTTTTCCAGCTTTTTGGCTTCATCCACAGCATATTCAAGTGTTTCGTCAAAATTGTTGTCATAGAGGTAGGAGCCTGGCAAAGGCTTGAGATGAACCATCCCAATAAGGAGCTTTCTTTCAAAGTTCATTGAACCACCTAGACAAAATATCGCGGGAGGATATAATAAAATTATGGGGTGGCTGGCAACCGTGTGGTTTTATTCTCTTTTACGGCATTGTCTAGCTTATTCTGAACAGTATCATAAAATTATAAAAAATACAGGAGGTGTGCTACTTTCTTGTGAGCTTATAAATCTTCACCAGAACGCTATATTTATTGTATTCACTTCCGGGATTGAACTTGACATCAACTTTAAAAGGAACCTTGGAGGTGTAAATGAAATCTGATCTGACGGCTATGAGAGGTTCATGGAGGACTCCTCCGGACTCATCGAGAATCCGTACATTGTCTACACTCCCGTCCGTCTCAATTTTGATCCTGTAGGTACCGGCAGGTATCACAGGGGATGTGTAATATGCCGTTCCCTGAAATGTTTTTTCATCACTGGTCAGCAACTCTTGATTGTATGCTAAAAGCTCAAGCCGGTAGTGTAAGTACCATCCCGCCACACCGAGCAGGATTAGTATCATCACCAGAGTGGAGAGCTTTCGCATCTTATCTCCTCCTTAAGACTAATAAGAGGATGCTTAATGCAACTATCATTCCCGGTCCGCAGATTCCTTTGACTTTTTCTGTCGCACTGGTTGCGATTTCCTTGGCAGTTTCTGTAATATTTTTAGTTGTTGCACTTGTGGAAGTTTTTGATGTCGGTGTATTCGTCTGGGTTTGCGTTGATATATTTGTCAAGACACCTGTGGGATGTGGTTTAATCTTTGGTGCCTCTACTTTAATAAGCCAAAGATCACGGGTATTGCTGAAGGAGTTGCTTGACAGCAGAAGCAGATACCCGTCGCTAACTCTCTCCATAGCCAGTGCCCAGTCCTGTTTTGGCATGTCTATATCAAGGGAGTACTCTTTAACGCCTCTATCGTTGAATTTGAAGAAGTAACCTTTCTTACCTGTCCAGGCGTTCTCCATTCCTCTGTCAAAGAGCACAAAGCCATCATCAGCTTTCAGGATTTTAACCGGCTCATCACTCTCCATCTTCCCCTTGACCTCTTCCCATACCAGATTGCCAGCTGAATCGAGCTTCGCGATGTAGAGGTCGCTTCCTCCGAAAAGGTTGTTATACACATAGCCTGCTATAAGATATCCACTGTCGAGAACTTCCACGCTGAAGCCCACCGCGTAATCTTCTTTTCCATAGCTATTCCTTCCAAGATATTTAATCCACTCTTCCTTCCCCTCTAAGTTCGTCTTGAGGACAAATATCCTCGGAATGTTGCTCTTTTCAACTTTTGCAGTATCCCCAACTATTATATACCCATCCCTGGTTTTCTTAACCTGCCGGGGCATCATGTCTGGACTCATTCCGAGCTTTTCAACATTAATGTAACTCTCCCATAAAGGATTGCCATTTTTGTCCACATTTACCAGGAACAGCTCCGTGTAAATTCCTCTCCCTCCACCCCATGTCCCGTTGGTAGATCCCAGAAGGAGGCAACCATCCTGGACTTTTATAATCTCTCTTCCTCTCTGAAAGACTCCATGCTCTGCGTAGTTTTTGCTCCACAAGATGTTTCCACTTAAGTCGGTTTTTATGAGAGTGGCTTTCCCATTCATGGTTCCAAAGATTAAATAGCCATCACTTTCAACAGTGAGTGAAGGAAAAACCCCATTTATCTCGGAGTATTTCTTATACCATAGAAGATTACCCTTCTTGTCAGTTCTCACGAGC
>JAMOPD010000346.1 GCA_027064745.1 Thermococcaceae archaeon | reverse complement strand
TGCTTGGCATCGCCAAGGCAGCTTTGAAGATAGTTAACATAGTCGAGACGGCGATGGAGTTTGAGAACAGCAAAGGAGAAACGGAGTGGAATTTCAGCACTGTGGAGAACAGTCCCGACGCAAAAAACCTGAGCAAGGTCATGATGAACAGCAACCAGACACTCCTAGTTCATCTGAACGTCTCGGACTTCAGCAGATTCGAGAAAAAATATGGAATGAGTCCTGAGTACTATAACGATCTTAAGAACCTTGATGAACTCTCATCAAGTAGACAGATGAAAGTCATGAAGACTCTCGGCAAGGCTATAGTGCTCGACGAGGATTTGAGGATGGTGCTCATTGAGACCATAATTGAATCGGTAGACATGGACATATATTACGACGTTTTAAAGGAGATTTACGCTATATACCAGGGAAATACAGAGGAGAGCATCGAAAGCGGACAGGCCTCTCTGGAATCCCTTGGTATGAATATAATAGAGCAGGCTATAAAGAACGTAATGAAAAAGAGACTCCAGAACACCAATGAGTACAAGAGTGCCCTCAAGAAGGGCACAAAGGAAGCAGACGAGCTTGTTGATAAGGCGAGTGCAGGTCCGATTGCGGTGATCACAACCACCATATCGCTCGGCACACTCATCTATTCTGTTGCAACCGCTCCAGTTCCTCAGGCTGGAACAATACTCGTTCTCGATCCCCCCGGTAACTACACAGTCAAAATGGAAAAGGAGGATAAGAACATAGTTTTTGGAGGCCTATCAAATGAGAAGGGTATTGGATGGGGTAACACCACCATAACCTTCGGAAAAAAGGATGTCTATCACGCCGAGTATACAGCTTTCACCCAGTCTCTATCCATCGGTACTCTCTTCAGAGGAATGCTTGAAAGAGCTGAGATTGAAATGAACACGCCAGGAGCTCTCTTGATAAGACTTAAGCCAAGACCTGAGAACGCCACAATGGTCAGGGCGGTGTTCTTAGACGAAACTTATGCCAGGATCTTCACTGGTGCATACCTAAGAAATTTGAGTTCTGTTAGAACAGAGATAAACGGAAGCTGGATAACGATTGAAGCTAAAGGGGAGCTTCCAAAGCTCTCTGAGGACGAGGAGGTCCACATAAGGATAATCATTGATGAAAACTACACAAGGGCTAATGTCACGAGGATAGGACACTACAGAGGCACAGTTGAGATAAAGCCGATGTTCGGTATCTCCTCGAACTACAGTAAAGTTGTTGTGGAAGGAGGCAACGCTTCTGTTGGAAGGTCAGAAGATGGTTTTAGCCTTGTTGTTCCTGAGAACGAAAGTCAAGTACTCGAGCCCCCCAATGTAACCGCCATACCGCTAAAAATCCAGCCCGGGGATCCGATAGAGATAATCAAAACAAAACCGTGCATTCTATCATGGAGTATTGCCAACAAGAGCGGAATCGGAAGGTTTGTCAGAACGGAGGGGCTAACACCGGGAAGCTATGTCCTGAAGGTGAACTGCATTTACGGAAACCTCACTGTGGTGAAAGAATTCAACGTAACCGTGACAAAGCCGCCCTTAAAGCTCAGGAAGCTCAGCGGAACTTTCGTTAATGCAAGAGGGAATGTAAGATTCATCGCGAGGATAGGGACGGACTTTTACCTAATTTCCTTCGTACCAAGGACGAATCTCGGAGGAGTTCTTGGAGTTAGCCAGAGACCAGGAAAAGCCGAAGCACCAGAAGGGTATGAATACATTACCTACGCTCTCTTCAACGTCACACACCCAACCAACTGGTCAGTGAAGAACGTCACGATAAAGTTCAGAGTCTCAAAGGAGTGGATGAAAGAAAACAACGTGAGCAGGGGAGATATTCTCCTACTCCACCGCGAAAACGGCTGGGTCGAGTACAAGCCGGTATTTGAGTACGAGGATCTCAGATACGTGTACTACAAGGTCAGTGTCCCGTCCCTTTCTCTATTTGCAGTTGCGGAGAAAGTGAAAATCCAAACAC
>JAMOPD010000345.1 GCA_027064745.1 Thermococcaceae archaeon | reverse complement strand
CTAAGCTCCGGCTTCTGCTCGTCTATTAGGAGGAGCGTTCCGATTCCCGCGGCGGCCAAGTAATATGCAACAGGACTCCCGAGGCCGCCAACGCCTACAACTGCCACCTTGGCTCTCTTCAGCTTCTCCTGTCCTTCCTCCCCAAAAATCATTATCTGCCTGTCGTATCTTTCCAGTTCCCTCTCGCTCAGCATCTCAACCACCGCTCACCGGGGGGAATATCGCAACGATGTCGCCGTCGCGGAGAACTTCATCAAAGCGGACGTATCTTCCGTTCCGCGAGACGTTGACGTCGGCCAAGTCGTCGTCTTCAGCGAAGACCTCGTTCTTGAGAACCGGGTGCCTCTCCTTGAGGATTTCTATAAGCTCCCGCACCGTTATTCCCTCTGGAACCTCGAGTTCCTCCTCGCTCTTTCCAACGAGGGAGCGGTATCTTGCGAAATAACGAACGGTAACCTTCATCTCGACCACCGGGAAAAGTTGGAGGGGAAGTTAAAAAGGGTTGCTGGATAGTATTATCCAGCCTCCTTCATTTCGAAGTTGCCATTTCCAAAAGCACGTTGACACGTTGAATATTGTATCTTTTCATGCTCTCTCCAGATTATCCTCCCTAATGTCTTTATTTTCTCCGTTGTAAATATTAAAATGTATCCCATAACAACAATAAGAGAGGAAGAGAAAGAAGCAATTTAAATGTAAAATTTTTCACTACAAATTTGTCCATTTAACATCACCCCCCAGAAACCTTTCACAAACTCCTATAGCTTGTCCCCCTAGAGTGCCACCTGCATAATATGCCCCAACTATGATATTATCCTTATTGAATTTTCGCAGAACTCTTTTAATCTCTGAGTTCTTTTCATAGTCATTTTTTGCCTGAGTGCTACTACCATCATAGAAGAAAGTTGTCAAAGGTTGTTAGAGCTTTGTCTTTAAACAGCACACTGCCATTTTTTAGCAAAAACATCCAGCCTAAGAGTAATTGAGTATTTTGTATCCCAGTATGCCTTGTGCAATATGCTCGGATTCCCTTCTCTGTAACTCAGCAATCTCTTTTCCCACTCATCTATCTTGAGGAGTATCACTTAGAGTACCACCGCCATATTGGGTATAATTCACCAGGTTGTGTTTCAGTAGCAACCATGTCCACAAGCTGAGAAGCATAAAGATTAATGGCACTAAAACTGTCCGTGCAGTCAAGAAGATTATAAGCGAAAATCCACCAGATAATATTAACAGTCTCCTTCCCATTAATTTATCAATCATTTTGGAAATCGGAACATAGATTAGGAACACAACGACAACATAAATCAAAATATTCTTGATAAGAGCTGCTCTTGTTGAATATACAAGAATAGTTGGCAATAGAAATCCCACAGCAAACAAGTCGTAGATTACAAGGATTTTGACAAATTTCTTATTTCTGTGAAAACTCCATTTGTGAGCATAATGGTGGAGTTCAAGCCTGATTGCCAAATAAGCTACCAAATTTCCTATAACATAAATCAGCGCCTTGGAGTTTTGGTTGAAAAATTCATAAACAAAAACAATTAAAATCAAAAAAGGAATATAAAACGTCAGTAGGTTATGGATCCGGAATTCATCCATGGTATCACCCCACAAAACCATCGTTGTCGAAGTCTCTTGGTTGTTTCCATCCGTAGAAATAAGCCTCATCCACAACATCTGCTAGGAATAAAAATAATCCTACATACCCAAATGCTCTAGCTCCTGTAGCTACCCACATCCCAGGCCCCGTTGCCTCTGTTGTTATGTATCCTGATTTTTCCTAGTATCTCTGACAACACAAATGTTGCCGAACCACCATATTCAGCTACATCTTCCGGGGAGATGTCGTCATTTTTGAGTATTCTAAAAGTGGTGCTTATAGAGGGCGCATTCTCAAAGTTTATCACTATTTCCCAAGGCTGTTCAGTGGCAAGTTTATCAACATAAGAATGCCATGGAACAAGCGGGTCAATCCCAAAGTAAAACTCTGCAAATTTCTCGTCTATCGTAATTTTGATATGGGTGTCGTCATCTGGATCGTTAGGCGTAACTTGAAGGACATCCTTTGACAAGTTAACTTCTTTGAAACTGCTTGGCCAGAATCTTGCTCCTCCAACCACTATTTCCGATATTTTAACTTGAACCGAATTATTAGGACTTCTTCTTAGCAGGTATAAAGTACAGTCAAGGTTATCCACGTCATCTTTATTCAGCACAACTTTGCTATCACACTCCAACTTCATATCTGCCTTCCAAGGTGTCACTTCCATCGTTACTTCACTCCAGTGTTCTTCTCCGGCCCCGTTCGGCTCGCCATCAGCATTGTCAAGGAAGAGTTTGTAAGTGTGGTTACCAACACCATAAACGTCAAGACTGAAGGCCGTTAAAGTGTAATTCTGAGCATTCCCAGGAACCCTGCCCTCGAGCCCATCAATAGACTTAACGATGGCCCCTTTCTCATCCTCAACAAAACCACTCAAGGGAATCGCCTGATTCGCAAAGTTCCACGCCTTCACTGTAAAGAACACTGTTCCACCACCCTCAAGCTCCGTCGGGAAAGCCTCCAGCTTAACAGCAAACTGCTGATAAGCATTTCTAACACTAATCTTCCCATTCCACGAATCTTCCCACAGCTCTTGGCCATCAACGAGCCTATAAACCTTAACGGTATAGGAATGCTCCCCCGCCTGTGCATTCCAGTGAAGAGTCACGGAAGCACCGGAAGTGCCAACCTCAACTTCCTTCGAATCAATGGATTTAGTATCAACGTAAAGCTCCTTGGGAAAGAGGTATGAATTCGGAAAACAAATGAAAAGGAAAAGATAAATGCGCACAACCAACACTCCATGTTAACCACCATCCCCATAGATTAAGTTTTTATATGTTCTCCCCCTCGTGTTTAATTCTAGACCGTTCTTTCTTTTTCCGTATAATCGCGACATCATCCTTAACAGAAAAAAATATTTCATTTAAATAAAAGAAAAGATAAACTATTGGAATAGACACAATGAATATAGTAACTAATGCTTTAAGGTAAACAACACCATTTGTCGCCCAAATAAGGATAAAAGCTAGTAAGTAAGTTGAAAAAAGGAACAAACAAAAGTTCCTTAACTTTAGCTTCATTCACCATCCCCCACAATCATATTATTATCTCCTGCATTCTCATTGATATTGGTTGTAAATGTTTCATACATGGACCATATATAAACTGCTACTGCTAGAACAGCTGGATTAGTCTCAATTGAAAGTTTCCCAGTAACAATAAACGAGGCTACAGCTAAAGACGTGCCCCAGGGATCATTTTGAACTTTGGTAACAATATACTGCTTAATCTCGTTGGCAAGTCCGATTTGCAGTGGATTCATTTCAACCACTGAAATTAGGGGATTTTTTAGTAAATTTAGATAGACCTTAACAGCCATTGGTGTCATTGGGTTTATGTCGCTCAAGTCCACAGGAACCATGCTCTGAAGTTCATCATTCAGTGGTATGGAGAAAGCCAAAGTTCCAGAGGAATTAGGCTTGACTTCAAACGTATTTTGGCTAAGTTGTATAATGGTATGCTGTGTATCACTCCAATCATAGATCTTTCCCCCAGCAAAATATACATCAGTAACCCATAGGGTTATTGTACTACTATCATTATTTTTTACATAAATATTGCAACTTATTGAATCTACAGTCTCATCAACAAGCTCTGGGTTACACTCCATCCATGCCACCACGTCGCCTTTGGGATTCACGGTTATAGTCTTATCGTCCACTGGAGTACCGTTAACGTAGAGGGTAAACATGTATTTCCCAGGAGTATCAAACTTGAAGTCAAACCATGTAACGTTCTTTTCTTCCTTTGGAGCGAGCTGAGGGACGTAGCTGTGAACTACAGTAACAGGCCCGTGAGCTTTCCCAGCTGGGTCAACATAGCTGTATTCGATTATAACTGGGAAGTCATAGGTAAACTTATCAATAAGACTCTTCACGTAAACGTCAAAGTGAGCTTTTGTGCCCAAAGTTACTGTGGTGCTGACATTAGACTTAAGCCATCCAGTAACCTCAATCGTACTGGGCTTGACTGATATCGTTCCATTCTTCCAAGATTTCAAATCATTACTCTGCCAAAGCCCAATGAACCACGAGTAAGTATCAGTCGAAAGAGCCCTCCAGTGAAGCACAAAGGTTTTTACCGAATTCGGACCGATAGTAGCGTTCAAGCTTGAACTCCAGTCCTTATCAAAGGATAGCACAAGGGTAAAGTTCTGCCCACTCGAATAATCATTCTCAACAACTACATTAAAGCTCACAGTATCGCCCTCCTTTGGATAGGTAGGCTCAAGAGTTACGCTGACTATCCAAGACTATCCGTGTATCAAGGTAGGCAAGGAGTAAGGTCACTGGAACTAGCCTTGAAGTTGACCCAATGCTATGACAGCATTGGTTAAAAAATGAATAGGTCAGGCATCATCGGAAAAACTGGCCTCCTGCGTGCTGGAGGTGTTCTCCTCCAATGACCTTAGATACCCCTCTCTGACTGCGTAGGTGTAGAGCAACGCCCACAGAGCATCGCTCACATAGGCACTAATCTTAGGAGGATTATCAACCGCGAATCCAAGATAGATAACAACGAATGCGCTCACCAGAAACACCGGAAGAGGAATAGTGCCATTCTCGAGTATCCACCATACCTCCACACCCCAGAGAAGGAACAACGAGACTTGGACAACAAAAGATAAATCAAAGTACCAATAGTAAACATTGACAAAGGTATCCCATAACAGCAATAAAAGAGGGAGAGACAGAACCAGTTTAAATGTAAAGTTTTTCACGGTAAAATTGCCCATTTTAACATCACCCCCAGAAACCTTTCACGAACTCCCATAGCTTGTCCCCTAGAGAGCCCTCTGAATAATATGCTACAACTATAACTATTGCTATTTTTATTGCATTTTCGCCAAACTCTTTTAATCTCTGAGTTCTTATTTCATGGTCAATTTTTGCCTGAGTGCTACCATCATAGAAGAAAGTTGTTGAGGTCGTTAGAGCTTTGTCTTTAAACAGGACACTGCCATTTTTGGCAAAAACATCCAGCCTAAGAGTAATGGAGTATTCTGTATCCCAGTACGCCACTTGGTGCAGTATGTTCGGATTCACGTCCCCCTGAATAGTTGAGGACAGCAAGAGATGATTGTCAGAGAGTCCAAAATGAGAGGCGAAATCATTATCCACCCTGCCAAGGTTGATTGGAATGCTCCTAGACGAGTGTGGAGGCACTTCTTTAAATGAACTCAGATAAAAGATCCCCTTTACCTGCTGAGAGCGCACGTAATTAATATCAGCCTCCTCATACTTAACTTCGCCTTGGAAGGTAATATTGTTTAGTTGTACCTCAATCGTTTCTGAATTATTGTTCTCAACCTGTAATAGACATTCAAAAGAATCCCCTAAGCCAACCCTCGAAGGGCACTTTATCTCTACGCTTATCTTAGTACTTGGATCTCTGGCAACCTTCACACTGCCACCCCACGAATCCTCCCACAGCTCTTGGCCATCAACGAGCCTGTAAACCTTGACGGTGTAGGAATGCTCCCCCGCCTGTGCATTCCAGTGAAGAGTCACTAAAGCGCCTGAAGTGCCAACGTCAACCTCCTTCGAATCCTTAAGCCCACCATCCACATAAAGCTTGACCATAGCCCCCTGAGTGCTCGGATAAGTGTTATCTATCTTAACGTTAAAGCTCACCATGTCACCCTCCTTCGGGTAGGCGGGCTCAGGGGTTACGCTCACTATCCTGAGGCTCCCGTTCGAAGGCGAGGGGTCGCTCCCGCTCTCATTCGCGTACAGACTGACGACTATGTCTCCCTCGGCCGTCTTTGAGAAACCATCAAACTTGAGCACTCCTGAGTAGTGGAACGTTCCCGTTGATGCATAGTGAACGGTGCCCGCTGTGTCCGTCCACGGGTCGCCTTTTTGAACTATCGCAACATTTGAAAAGCTTGCGGTTGCACGCTCCTCTCCAACGGGATAAACGGCTTCGATGGCGTACTCCGCGTTTATTGGCCTGTCGTTGTTGTTTATCACCCGCACCTCAAAGGTCACGTCGCTTCCAGGCCTTACCACATCATCGCTTGGAACTATCTCGAACGTTACCTTGCCGGGCTCAATAGGAACACCCAGCCGTATAGTCTTGGAGTATTCTCTCCTGATGTGCCCCTCATTGCTGGAACCCGCTACTCCAGCGTCTTTTGGCAAACCAACTGATGTTGGGGCGGCGTGGGGAATTGAGTAGTAGACATCAACCGTTCCGGAAACGTTGACCGAGCCCGAGCCGTATATCTTCGAGCTCGCCCTGGTTGTCCACCTGACGACCCCGTCGTCCTCTGAGATTACGTTGTAGTGCTTAGAATCGCTCAAACCGTCTCCGTTGACGTTAATGTCAACGTCAGAAACAGAGCCTCCCTCGGCCTGAAGGGCAACGGTGACCTTGTACGTTGCATAATCCTCCGTCACATCGGCGGCCGAAGCCTCGACGCCAACGTCAAGGGAAGCACCGGTTGAGGAAATTCCCTCAACCGCGGGGGGTTGCGGGTCGCCCGGGATTGGCCGGTGAACAACGGTCATGGTGCTGCGGCTGTAGTAGCCAACCTTGCCCGTCTTGAAGAGTTCAGGAAGGGAGCGCGTGAGGTTTGCCTCAAGTTCCCTGAGGTCAGGGTTGCCGTTGCCCCTCTGGATGGCTTCCAGCGTTACCTCAAGGTTCCTGAGGGTCTCAAGAGCGTTAAAGGCCCTCCAGTAGTAGATAGTGTACTCCTCACCGGATTCCGTTTGGATGGAACAGTCATCGAGAACTTTCTGGGAACTCCACCTCGTTCTGATTTCGACAATCACGTAGGGCCCATTAACAAAGGAACGGGTCTCGACAGTTTCCACGTAATACTCAACGGTTCCAGCATTGAGGTGGAGAGGTAGCGCTATGGACGATGTATTCCTTCCGAAGAGCCTGTAGGAAACGACCGTGGCGTTTTTGAGGGCCTTTTCAAGCAGGAGGGGGTTGGAAACGACTGGACATGACGATGAGCCGGTTATCACGTTCTTCTTTGAATAAAGAGTCTTCCAGTTGGTGGGGCGACTCAGGTTGAGAACGCTCTCCTCAAGCTCCCTCAGGAGGGTCAACTTCTCAGTGGTGTTTGCAGTTTCATAGCTTGAGTTGAAGTTAAGGAACGCCTCCCAAGCGAGTGGAACTTCCTTCAGGTTTGAGTCCTCAACGATGACAACCGCTGGAACGTCGAGGGATGAAGAGTTCAGGTTCAACAGCCTTTTAAGGCCAAGAACCTCGTAGTGGTTGTACTTAAAGGCGACCTTCATGAAGGCCGTTGAGAAGTTCTGAAGGAAGGCCGTCATGTTGAAATCCTCTGTGATGTTGTCGGCATTTTTGGCTATGTATTCTTCGAGGGCCTTAATTTGCTCATCGGTCCAGCCCCGGG
>JAMOPD010000344.1 GCA_027064745.1 Thermococcaceae archaeon | reverse complement strand
AACAGTTCTGATATTCACAAACACTAGGAGCGGAGCTGAGAGAGTGGCATATCACCTCAAGAAAAAGTTTCCAAAATATGCTGAATTAGTTGAAGCCCACCATTCCAGCTTGTCAAGAGATGTTAGACTTGAAGTTGAGGAGAAATTGAAGAAAGGGGAACTCAGGGCTGTTGTATGTGTGGCAGGAAACTCTAAGATACTAACTGACAACGGGATTAAAATGATAAAGGAGTTACATGGAAACGAAGCAATTACTGCAATTGAGAATGGAAAAACAAGGCTCGTTAAGTTTAGAAAGCCTCATAAAATTAAATACTTGGCTGAAGGTTTACTGATCCGGACAACTCTTGGCTTTGAAGTCAATGTAACGAAGGAGCACAGATTCCTAACTGTTAATAAAGATGGAAATCCTGAGTGGGTCGAAGCGAGGGATTTGAAAGTTGGGGATTATATAACTGTTCTTCGAAAGTTTACATCTGTTGAGAAGGAAGTTGAGATTTTTGAGTTTCTGCCAGATTCAGCATACCTCCATTTAAAAAAAGCGTTCTTGAGCAAACTAAAAAGTGAAATACAGGGTAAATACGGTTCAATTAGTACTTTTGCAAAGAGAATGGGAGTGAGCCGAAGCTACTTAACAAGACAGCTTAATGGACTTTATCCGTTCAGATGGAGCTTGCTAAGAAAAATTCTGAAAGAGTTCTCTCTTGAAATGCCAAGCGAAAATGTCATTAAGATAACAACAGACAAAGGAAAGTATCAGATACCCTCCTCCTTTACTCCTTTCATGACTCGTCTCCTTGGCTTTTGGATTGCCGATGGTTCATGGAAAAGTGGAACTATAACCCTATTCTCAAGCGACCTTGAAATGCTGGAAAAATATGGAGAAATGGCTAAAAAAGAGTTTGGAGTTAAGCCAATAATTAGAAAGCAAAATACCAGTACCTATAGCCTAGAGCTGTCTTTCAGGACTCTTATGGAAATGTTCAAAATTCTAGTCGATAACAATAGTAGGAAATCTAAAAATGGAGCATTTCCAAACGTTCTATATATCCTTCCGTTGGAGAATAGGAAACAGTTCTTGTCTGGATACTTTGATGGAGATGGATACCTGGAAGTTAAAAATGGTCGGATATTCTCAGCAGGATTCACAACATTCAATAAGGACTTTGCTGAAGGTATTAGAAATTTACTGCTCTCATTTGGAATTATTGCATCAATTAGGGAAAGAACATACAATGAAGTTCAGATATTTAGAGGTAGGACAATTCCAAAAAGAGGTACCGCCTATACCGTCGCAGTGCTGGGAGGAGAATATCTTAGACGATTTTTTGAAATTATAGAGCCCTGGAAAAAGACACTAAAGAAAATTAAGGAGTTTAAATTCTCAGGTTACTCAAACAAAGATGTAATTCCGAATATGGGAAAGAAACTTCGGAGTATCCGATTGAGACTTGGAATAAGCACTTACAGACTGCAGAAAGAGCTTTATAATCCAGAAAAAGTGGAAATAGGAATGAGACAAATAAGTAGAAGGAGCATGATTAAGCTTTTAAGATTCTACTTGAGGAAAGCTGAGGAGAAGGGAGATAAAAATCTCGCTCATGAAATAAAAGAGTTACTCAATCTTGCAGAGGGTGATATATTCTTTGATAAAATCAAGGAAATTAAGCCTACTTTTATCGATGAAGCCTATGGAATAATAGACTCAGAAACTGAAAACTATGTTGTTAACGGCTTTATCTCAAAAAACAGCTCTACATCTCTTGAGTTGGGAATAGATATCGGAAGTATTGATCTTGTTGTTTTAATCGGCTCTCCAAAGAGCGTGAATCGTGCGTTACAGAGAATCGGTAGGGCAGGACATCATTTGCATGATGTAAGCAGAGGGATAATTCTCGTATTAGACAGGGATGATTTAGTTGAATGTACTGTTTTGGCTCATAATGCAAGGAATAGGAGGCTAGATAGAATTAAAATACCTGAGAATCCCCTCGATGTTCTAGTTCAGCATCTGCTTGGAATGGCACTTAACCAAGTCTGGAAAATTAGAGATGCCTATAACCTAGTTAGGAGAGCTTATCCATATCGTAATCTTTCTTTTGAAGATTTTATGAGCGTTTTAAGATATCTGGCAGGCGAATATGCAGGTTTAGAAGAAAAGAAAGTTTATGCAAAGATTTGGCTCGATGAAGAGGAAGGCAAATTTGGAAGAAGAGGAAAGATGACGAGAGCCATTTATTACATGAATGTTGGAACTATACCTGATGAAGCCAAGATAAGGGTTTATACAACGGATAAAAAGCTCATTGGGACAGTGGAGGAAGAGTTTGCTGAAAGGCTGATGCCTGGGGACATATTTGTTTTAGCTGGAAGAACATATGAATTTGTCAAAAGCAGGGGTAATAAGATATATGTAATTCCAAGGGAAGGAGCAAGACCGACTATTCCAGCATGGTTCTCGGAGATGCTTCCGCTGAGCTTTGACTTAGCTTTAGATATCCAGAGGTTTAGGAGAGAAGTCAAGGGTATGGCCAGCAAGTCACTTCTCATGAGGAAGTACAGTATAGATGAAAGAGCCGCAAAGGCGATTCTGGCCTACTTCAGGGAGCAGGCTAGATACTCCACAATACCAGATGATGAAACCATCCTCGTTGAGGAAGTTCTTAGCGATAGGAGAAACAAGTATTTCTTCCACACCCTAATAGGCAGGCGTGCCAACGATGCATTAAGTAGGGTTTTCGCGTATATGGTGAGTAAGTGGAAAAAGTGCAATGTGGGAATAGCTATAAGTGACAACGGCTTTGCTCTCCTCCTGCCTCCTGAAAAAAGATTGAGTGAGACGGAGATAAGAGCGCTCTTTGAAATTGACGATATGAAAGAAACACTAAAGAGAGCCCTTGACAATACAGAGCTTTTAAAACGAAGATTTAGGCATGTTGCCAATAGAGGTCTGCTGATCCTTAGGCGTTATGTTGGTAGAAGCAAACGTCTCGGCAGACAGCAGGTAATGGCGGTAACTTTACTCAGAGTTCTCAAAGAGAATTATCCCGACTTCCCACTCCTCAAAGAGGTCTACCGTGAGATCATGGAGGATAAAATGGATGTTAAAAACGCGGAGCTGTTTTTGAAGTGGATCAAAGAGGGTAAGATAAAAGTAGTTTTTGAACAGAATGAACTGCCTTCGCCGTTTGCCTTCAACCTTGAAGTGATAGGCTCGAGTGATGTTGTGCTTATGGAAGATAGGAGAGAGCTGATTAAGCAGCTGCATAGAAAGATAATGGCGATGATTGAAAATAGTGATTGTCAAAATAGGTGAGTGATATGTCAAAGTGGAAAAAATTGCTCTTTGTAATCTGGATTATTCTTAATTTTATGATGATACTTGGCATATCTCTTTATGAAACCGGTTACACCTTGGAAGGCTATCTTCCAGCTCACGGAGAAAAAGCGCTTCGTTACTCTCCGATTATCTACACATTCCCAAAAGATAAACCAGAGCTCATGCTATATACTTTTGAGCGTTCTGGGGGAGTTACATATTATGTCCTCTGGAAAGGGGAGAATAGTGGGAAACCTATAATAGACCAGCTTTATAAGTACATTAGATTGCTCTTTTATGGTTCAGCTGAGGATATAGAACCTATTACTGTTTATCCTAAAAACAGAACGATAACATTTGAAACATATGACCACAAGAGAATCTGGGCTACTTTCGGTGTCTTGACATGTTCGTATGGTAACATTGTGATTGATAATTGTGTTGAAAACAGGACACATGTCAGAATCTATACTGCTACATGGAATCATGCTTTTTCTTTACTTCCTCAAAAAAGCACCATTAAGGTTAATTTAGCAATGAAACCGATGAGTCCATCAGAGTATATTCGCTATGCAATATTCAGGAGGATGAATGAGAGCATTAAAGATGCCGTCTACCGTGCTTTAATAATGGCAACTACATTAACCATCTTGATAAACCTGATAGGTTATTACATTCTTTTTAGACAGGGAATTGCTGAAAAAATAAAATCAAAAATCAGATGATAGTGAGGGTTTTAACCACAAACGCCAATAAATCTGCCAGTTCTTTTACTCTGGTCTCTGGCGAAGCTCCCATGTGTCCACTCTTTGTCTCAACGCGCAGATAAACAGGAGCACCGACATCTTTCAGCTTCTTGGCGAATTTGAGCGCATGTGCAGGATGAACTCTGTCATCGTACAGACCAGTGTAGATTAGCGTCGGCGGATATTTTTGAGGCTTCACATTGTGATAAGGTGAATACTTTAGCAGAAATTCCCTATCCTTTGGATCATCAGGGTTTCCGTATTCTGGAATCCAGACGCTGCCGATGTAGAGTTTATGAAACCTCAGCATGTCTATAACTGGGTATCCAATTAAAGCGGTGTCCATAAGATCAGGTCTCTGTGTTAGCACGGCAGAAACTAAAAGCCCGCCATTGCTCCTTCCCCAAGCGGCAACTTTATAGCCTTCACTCTTGAGTTTCTCCAAAACTGCAATGAAGTCATCAAAGACATTCTGCTTGTTCTCCCCCATTCCAGCTCTGTGCCATTCCTCACCGTATTCGCTCCCACCTCTTAAGTTTGCCATCACAAAAGTTCCACCACGTTCAATGAAGGGAATCACCTGAGGAATGAACCTTGGGAGCAAGGCAATGTTGAAGCCTCCATACCCGAAAACCCAAGCTTTGTTGCTTTTTGTTCCTTTTTTCTTGACCATGAAATAATGAACCCTTGTTCCATCCTTGGAAACTGCAAAATCTTCACTTACTTGGAATTCCCCTTCAACTTCAACCTCATCAATCAGCTCAAGCTTGTCTCTAAAGCGATAAAGCCTGTAGGGAGCTGTAAAGCTCTCATATCTAAGGAGAGCCTGTTTTCCATCATGGTCAAGCGGATAAAGCTGTGCAGGCGTCTCAAAGCTTATCTCTTCCCTGAGCATTCCATCAAGTGCAAACACCTTAAGTTTCGAGGAGGCATGGACTAAATAGCTGGCGAGTATTTTGTCATTGACAATAATCGCCCACTCAAGCGGAAACTCATTTTCTGGGATAATCTCCTCGACTTTGTCATTTTTGATGGCAATAATCTTACCTTCGCGCGTATAAATGTAGAACTTTCCATTGATGACATCTATCGGATGCGCTGGAACATCGCTTGAATAAACTTTTCTCCACTTTTCTGGCTTATCAATCGGGCCGAGATAGATATCGGCTTTGTTCCAGCCGAATGTAACCGTCAGCATTGCCCACTTTCCATCCGTACTCTTGTGCAGATTCATGAAATATCCTGAACCAAGTCCCTCACCAAAAACCATAACCTCCTCTTCCCCTTTCTTCAGAAAAATTCTCTCTGCTGGAGCAGAGACTCCATCGGGAGTCTTTTCTTTTCGGTAGAAGCGAGCGAAATAATAACCATCATCGAGAAAAACGATATTCCACAAGGATGGCTTTATCTCCTCGATGATTTCTCCAGTTTTAAGGTCAATTATTCTCGTTATCCCCTCATCAGCTCCTCCAATTGAGAAGTTATAAGCCAATCTTTTCCCCTCTCTGTCAGCGGTGAAACTCTGAAGGAGAACCTCATCGCCAAGCTCTTCTTCAAGCTTTTTAGAATCAACTATAATTTCTCCAGTCTCAAGGAGTTTTATGAGCTGTCTTCCTGCTTCATTTATCTTCACAAATGTTCCTCTCTTTGTAATTTGAGCCTCCCAGATGTTGGGCAAATAATAGTACTTTCTCACATCATCAATTAGCTTTTCTGGCAAATCACCAATGAATTTCCTAAAGCGCTTGTTTTCCTCCTCAATGAACTTCAGAACTCTCTCATCATTCAGATTCTCCATCCAGATGTGTGGGTCTTCCATTTAAACCACTGCCATTTCAGAATTAAGGTTGGTTAGTAATAAATCTTATTCCGGTCATAGAACTGACTTTCAGGGCTTTTGGGACAAATTTCAAACGGTAGTAAGAGAGAGGATGAGAATTACATACCTCATTACTCTCGTGCTCACAAAACACAGTAAGCTTGTGGGGATAGACGGTATTGATTGGTGCCTCTTTTAGTTAAAGGTAAATTTTTTTTAGGAGATTAAACCATTTATGTTGGGGATATTCGATGACAAGTGAAATTGCCATATTAAATCGAGAAGCCGTTGCTCTTGCCGCAGACAGTGCGGTAACCGTAGGTACTCCTTTCTACGATAGACCTAAAGTGTTTCCATCTGCAAATAAACTTTTCCCATTGTCTAAAGTTCATCCTGTTGGAGTGATGGTATACGGAAATGCCACATTGATCGGAACTCCTTGGGAAACTATAATCAAAATGTATAGGAAAAAATTAGGAGGAAGCGGATTTGACACTATAGAAGAGTACACAGAGGACTTTGTGAAGTTCTTGACTGACAACAGAACACTTTTTCCAGAATTCTTGCAGCTGAGAAATCTGAAGTCATCTGTGTATGGGTATTTTTCATTCATGCTAGATGAAATTTTTCAAAAAATCCAATCCATTATTAAAAATGAAGGTGAAATTCCCGAGGATAAGGAAGAAACCATATTAAAAAACATAATCATGGAAGTCATAGAGAGGCACTATGATATCTGGACTAATAGCCCAAGGTCAGAAAATATTGACGAAAAATTTGAGAAGAAAATAAAGAGAAAATACAAGAAAACTTTTATTCAACTCATACAGGAACGGTTTGAGAAACTTCCTATACCTAATAAAGGGAAGGACAAATTAGTTGAGATTGCTACTCTATTATTTACAAGATTTCCGGAAGAAATTATTAACCAAGGAACTTCTGGTATAGTAATCGCTGGATTTGGAGAGAAGGAGGTATTTCCTTCCCTTATTTCTCTTGATATAGAGTGCATAATTGAAGGACAGCCCAAATATCGTCGAGGTATATACCATAAAATAGGAGAGGAAAGTGATGCGGCAGTCATCCCATTTGCCCAGAGAGGCATGATTGACACCTTTATGGGAGGAATTGCACCAAAGTACATTGATGAGATTAAAAGATACATGTCTGAGGTGTTAGAGGAATACACAAAACTTATAATATCTCGCCTTAATAAATATAATGAAAAAGAAAAACAAGACTTAGTTGCCCGATTAGAGGAAGACAATAAAATTATCATTGAAAACCTCATAAATGGTATTAAAAGTTTCAGAGAAGAGGAGTATGCCCAACCTATCTTGGCCATCGTTGGAGTACTTCCAAAAGATGAATTGGCAGCTCTTGCAGAAAGTTTAGTGCATTTAACATCATTACGCCGCAAATATACCCCAGAACTTGAAACTGTTGGTGGACCAATTGATGTTGCAGTTATTTCAAAAGGAGATGGTTTTATTTGGATAAAAAGAAAGCAATATTTCAAGCCCGAGATGAATTATCATGTTATATTTGGAGGTGAAGGAAATGAAAGCCCGGAGGGATAGGGGGATTCGTAGTATAGCCCAATTTAAGA
>JAMOPD010000343.1 GCA_027064745.1 Thermococcaceae archaeon | reverse complement strand
TTCTTCCGTTGATTTAAAGATATTATCCAGTGTGCTCATGTTTTCTACCTCTCGCTTATTGTTACATGAAGTTAGACCACAGGTCTAACATCACTTATCAATACCTCTTAGAGTACTCACTTATGAGCTCAAGATATGACTTCCTTTCAAAGTGCCGCACTCCTAGAGCTAATAGAATGTTTTTTAGTTTTTTGACTTCTCTCTTTATTTCAGCATCTTCAGCCGCTAATTCCTCTATTTCAATAAATTTGCCCAGCCCTTTAACTTCATCCAATGTTATTGTTATTCCTTTCTCCACATAATATTTTTCCCTGATTTTTTCAACAGTCGCCACTTTTTTAAATCCCAGGGAGCTGAGGATATCAAGATACAGCTTAACGTCACTTATTGGAACTTCTATCTCTTTTCGAGTCTTTGAAACATCATCAAGTTTCGGCCCTTTATATGTTAAAAAGGCCTCGAAATGCCCATCAAATCTTTTAATCCTTATCCTCAATGCCTCGTCAGTCTCTGCAAAATCTCTACATGGATGTTGAAAATATAAATCCTCCTGTTGCTCTTTCCTCATGAATTCAAATTTTTCACGTACCCTTTTGAAGATTTTGTCATCAGCATACCCTTTGAGTTCGATTTCAATCATTTTAATTTCTCCTCCAATTTTTCTCTACACAGCCTGCAATAGTCCTTTCCTTTATAATCTGTATCTACAATTGAGTTTGAAAAGTGCATTACGCATCTGGGATTTGAACAGTGGGTTAAGCCAAATACATGCCCAAGTTCATGCATAGCTTCTTTTATAGCCCTCTCCTCTAAAAGTTCTCGATTGGGAAATTCACCATAAAATTCAGGCTTTAGTCTATGCAGAGACACTATTGAAGCTCTAAAATATGGATTAGCAAGACCAAAAATAAAATTCAAATTATCTTCATACAGGTCAACATCTACAATACCGAGAATAGCATCGGCATTAAATCTTTTCCGTATATCCGCTAAAACAGGAATGAAAACCCGTCCTAAAAACTGCCCACGAACTCCATCATAACCTTTAATGAAATGTGCAATGCTTATCCCCACATCTCGCTCGGATAGAACTCTAACCGAAAATCCAAAGAGTGAATAAAACCTCGTAACATAGGATGAAACAGCATTTACGATACTACGGTCTGTTTCGATTGAAATTATTAGGATTTCCTTCATAATCATCAGCTAAAATTTATGAAAAGGTAAAAATAAACCTTCCCCTCAAGGAGTTAAATCCATTGGCTTAAGTTCTTCAAGTAAATGCTTTGCAAGTTTTATTGTACCATCTATATCCCTAATATCAGCGAGCTCAACCTGGCTGTGCATATACCTTATCGGCACTGAAAGAACAGCTGTTGCCATCCCTTCTCTATTTATCTGCATTATGTTTGCATCTGTACCTGTTGGCCTGGGACTGGCTTCAACCTGAAGAGGAATGTCATATTTTTCAGCAATCTCATCAGCGAATTTTCTTATTCTGGGGTTTATATTAGGGCCAACATCCATAACAGGCCCCTTTCCAAGTTCTGGAACTATTTTCCCCTTATCGCCAGTTTGTTTAGCAAATGTAACATCCATAGCAATACCTATTTCAGCATCTATTGAGTAAGAGGCAACCCTAGCCCCTCTTAGACCTACTTCCTCTTGCACACTCCCCACAAAATACAAATCGGCAGTGTTATCCTTAACAGCTCTTGCAGTTTCAATTAAAGCATAGAGACATACTCTATCATCGAGATATGGAGTTGCTATCCTGTTTTCAGTGAGCTTTGTAAAAGCTGGAGCAAATTCCCCTATAGTTCCAACTTTAAATCCCATTTCCTGGGCTTCTTCATCACTATCAGCGCCAACATCTACAACAATTGTATCCCAATCAGCGGCCTTTTTCCTATCTTCTGGTTTTTGGAGGTGTGGCGGGATATGACCTACAATACCATAGCGCTCACCTTTTTCTGTGAAGAACCTTATCCTCTGGGCTACAAGTGTTCTGGGGTCGACACCCCCAACCGGAACAATATGAAGATATCCATTTTTGTCTATATGGTTAACCATGACCCCAATTTTATCCATATGGGCTGCGATCATAACTTTCGGTCCTTCACCTTTTTTATGGGCTATAACATTCCCAAGTTTGTCTACTCTAATTTCATCAACGTAATCTTCCAAAACTTCTATTACAACATCCTTTATTCCTAAAAATTCATATCCACTAACACCTGGAGCTTCCACAATTTTTTTCAAGAGCTCAATATCTACATCTACCATTGTAACCACCTCGTTTAGATTTTCATCTTAATGCTCCTCTTTCTCTCATTTAAAGGTTTTCGGTTCAGATATCCATCAGTACCTCCCTGAATCCTAAAGGATACGCATACTTTGGTATGTCAGTTATAAGAGAACCTGGAGAAAAGCTTCCTCCTCAGGCTCTAATTCTTCGATTTCCCATAGGACAGTATTTCCTTCTATATGGACATTGCCCTTAGTTGCTCTTACATCAACTGCATTAATCTGCTTTTCATACCTGAAATTCTTTATTCCTCTCAGTTTCGGAGCTTTTATCTTGACAAAATAGTATTTGTCCAACTGTTCTTCAAATTTAATCGGCATGAAAAATGCCACATAAGATGTTCCAGCAAATATTAATGCTGCAATGAGTACTATCAGAGATACATATCCTGCTGCGGATTTTTTTATGGGTGCTGGTACAGTCGAACTTGTTGATGTTTGGACTGATGGAATGGTTGTATTTGTCATTGGTTGAGAAGTTGTTGTTAAATGCTCAGGAGGCTTTTCTGCTGTTACAGTCTCTTTTATAGGTAAATAATTTGGATTTTTAATATTTAGCAGTATAGTGCCAAAACCAGTTTCTCTTAGAGATATCTGTGCCCATCCACTTGCATTGGTATATGCATAGGCAGACCCTGCAGACCCTGTTGCTATGACAGTGACATTACTAATCCCTTTTCCAGTTGGATCTACCACATGTATAAACAGGGTCTCATTTTTTTGGATTACACGTATAAATGGTTTTTTTACCTCAACAAGAGTTTCAACTACTTTTCCGTTTAAGTTGAGCTGTATCCTGTATGTACCTGGTTTGTTAACAGCATAACTAACCTTACCATATTCATCCGTTGTGAACTGAATACCATTTATTTTGACAATTACTCCAGGCACACCATTTTCCCTCTCGTCTTTTACATAGACTGTGATAGCTCCATCTTGAAACTCAGCTTTATAGTTTAGAATTCTCTGATAAACTTCAAAACTCTTATTTATCACCTTAACATTGCCATAAAAGTCTGTTTTCAATATTATTGTGTAGTTACCCGGCTCAGGTTTTGGAAGATAGATTAAATGACTCCATAATTCTCCACTTTCCACATATATTGTAGAGGAATAAGACTGCATGAGTTTATTATCATGAAACAGATGAATCTTCACAGTTCCTATTATGGGTGTATTTGCGCAGGATTTAATCGAAATCTTAGCTGTAACATCTTTACCATAATAATATCTATGACTAACATTAATCTCAGCGATATAATCGATTTCGGCAGATATTTTAACTTTAAAAACATCTTGGGCAAAATTTGAACCTGAAACTGCAACAACTTTTAATGAATACACACCAGCAGGAGGGGAAAGTACTTTAACTATGAGATTCTGAAGTATGCTTTGATTTGCAGCGATGCTTTTTATAATCCGGGTTTGATATTTAAAACCTTCTTCGGGTCCTACAACATAAAGGGTAACATTGCTAATGCTTTCATTTCCGAGATTTGCTACCTTAACAGGGATTATTATCGTGTCCCCAGGCTTGGCTTCAAAATTATCATGTAGAACTTGAACAGTAATCAATGGGTAAGCAGAAACATATGTAACCACATTTGTAATACTAAACAAGGAAGCTAATACCAATAACATCAAAACAATCTCCTTAAATTTCACCCTTTATCACCTCACTCAGAGATTTCTGCTTACCTATAACCTCATCAAACCTTTTTCCAATGTACCTGGCTGTTCGTAAGCTAAGCTTATAGTTTTTACCGCTCTTTGTTAGCTTTTCAGGATAAAAGAAATACCATCCATGGTTAATAAACTTCACTGCTATTACTGCCTTGCCACCGAAACGAGAAGAAAATCCAACAAGCTTGTTCATATCTTCATCACTAAAATAAACGGAATTATTTTTTGTGCTCTTAACTTCAATACACAAAAAGAGTTTGCCGTTTCCGGCAATAATATCAACTTTTTTGCTTCCTGCAGAACGCACCACAGCAAAACCATTTTTTTCAAGCATTTTTATCAACTCTCTTTCAGCACTTGCTCCTCTACGATACTTCATGATTCTTCCCCATAATTTTATCCATGAAAAATTTATAAAGCCTCTGGATGCTTACAGCACTGCAGAAAATCGACTGGAGGATGGCACGGTACTTTATAAACCAGATATAACTATTAAGCCTGACTTATCCGGACAGTATCATAGTGAGATGATACAACAACTTAAACCTACTTATTCTAGGTGTGGCTCTAAAACCAAAAAATAAAATTAACACTACTCAACAGTCCCTTTGAAGTTATCAAATGTATCACTGAGGAAATCCTTGGCTTCATCGCTGAATTTATCCATAGGGATCTCTTTTCCAAATTTATCCCGGATTTTACCCTCTCTGAAGTTAATCTCAAACACTTCATAACGTTCCTCAGTCTTTTCATGTATCTTTATACCGTGCCACTTTAAATGTCTTGAAACACTGTCTATATCCACATATTTTCCACACTCTTCACATTTGTAGAACTGCCAGAAGACATAATCTTGACCAACCATCATGTTTCCTTTTAGATGCTCTATAAGCATGCCACCGAGATATTCATAAAAATCTTCCTGTATCAATTTGTTGTCTTCTTCAATAGTTTTGAATCCGCTCCAGACTATATGATCATTTATATCAGTAAGTGTTGCCCTAATATATTTAAATGTGAGGATAAATGCTCCATTATGGATATAAAACACATTTTTATCAGGAATTACTATCAGATCAATACCCTCACCGTCTTTATCTTCACTGAGTTTTTCTGCTTCAATTTTGTCACCAGCAATTCTTATTCTCACCAGAACATTGCTTCTTTTGTGTATTCCCAAGATTTTATCTTCATAAAGTTCCCAGTGATAGTCATCCAGCGTTCTTATCCTAGCATATACCTTCTTTAGCCTATCCCCCAGCTCATCATATTTCATTCACACCACCGACTGAAGACTCACAAACAACCTTAATAAATGTTTAGCAGAAAAGTTTAAAAAGGGTTGAAATCGCTTGAGACGTAGAGTCATCTGCCAAAGCGTCTCTCTCTTCTCTGGTATTCCCTGATTATCCTCAGAAAATCGATCTTCCTAAATTCGGGGAAATACACATCGACAAAGAAAAGCTCGCTGTATGCAATCTGATACAAAAGAAAGTTACTTATTCTTACTTCTCCTCCAGTCCTAATTACTATGTCGGGGTCGGGCATGTTGGGAATGTAGAGGTAACGCTTGATTAAATCCTCTGTTATTTCTTCCCTCTTTATCCTCCCTGCTAATATATCATCCACAATTTCCTTTACAGCGTCAGCTATTTCACTCCTGCCACCATAAGCGATAGCCAAATTTAGATAATAATTGTTATACTTCTTGGTTACTCTTTCTGCCTCTTCAGCTGCCTTTTTGACATTTTCTGGTAAGAGCTCCTTTCGTCCAATAACACTCACGCGCATGCCGTACTTATGAACCCTCTCATCATGGACAAGCTCACGAAACTTCCTTTCAAATAGATTCATCAGTGCATTTACTTCTTCTGGAGAGCGTTTGAAGTTCTCAGTTGAGAATGCATACACTGTTAGAGTCTTTATACCAAGCTCTCTACTCCATTCTAGAATTTCTTCAAGCTTCTCAGAACCAAAAAGATGACCATACCAGGGAGGCTTTTCATATTTTCTGGCCCATCTTCTGTTTCCGTCCATTATGATAGCAACATGTTTTGGAATTCTCCCACATGTCTTGACCTTCTCAAGGAGATATTTTTCATACAGGTCATAAACAGGTTTGAACAAAATATGGGGAATGTGGGAAATAATTCGATAAAGCATTTTGACTCACTTTATCCTTTTCCTGCTCTTAATATGCATTTCGGCCAGTTCCATATAGATCTCCGCATTTTTCTTTGTCATTTCAACTTCATTTTCATTGAGCTGTCTGACGACCTTCCCTGGAACTCCCACTACAAGGCTATAATCGGGAATCTCTTTTCCAGGAGGTATCAGAGCTCCAGCTCCAACTATCACGTGCTCGCCTATCTTTGCGTCATCGAGAACTATTGCTCCCATTCCTATGATGGTGTAGTCACCTATCTTTGCTCCGTGAACAACGGCGTTGTGACCGATCGTGACGTACCTGCCTATTATTGTGGGCTGTCCGTGAGAGGTATGTATGCTAACGTTGTCTTGGATGTTGGAGCAACAACCAACATAAATCTGCTCTATATCTCCTCTGAGAACCGCTGAGGGCCAGACACTTGTTTTTTCCTCAAGAATTACATCACCTATGAGATATGCATTTTCATCTACAAATGCAGTCTCATGAATTACAGGCTTCTTTCCATTTAACTCATAGATCGCCATGAGCATCACCAACTCAAGCTCATCCAGAGGCTTTATAAATTTTTCATGGAGAATGGAGGTACTGTCAGGATAAGTCAGGCTTAATAGTTATACCGGATTTATTCTCAGGCACTCTCACAGTTATCCTAACAGTATGCCCCTTATATTCGAAAAAGTTTTAACCTTGTATTACTTATTGGTACATAGGGAGGGACATATGCCCCCCAAAGAAGAAGAGATAGTACCAGCTCTTTTTAAAGACAAATTGCCTCATAATTCGATAGTGTCTATTATATATGACACCTATTCCTCAGCATGGATGTTAGGGTTTGCTTTCCTGAAAAAAGAGATAGATGCTGGGGGATTTGTCAGTATATCAAACTACAATCTTCCCCTTCCAAATTTACTACGAGCTGGGAGTTTAGTTGGGTTAGATATACAAAAAGAAATAGAAAAAGAGAATATTATCATCATCGACGTGTTTGGATCTAAATATGATGTTAAATTTAACATGAAAAACATCTTTTACCTTGAAAACGTGGATCCAGAAACGATAAATCCAAAAATTAACATTTTGTACAGCAAAGTAGTGCTGCCAAAAATAGGCAATCGAGCCGTTGTTAGACTGGTGCATACCTTGGATGGAGCAGCTTTTATGCTTGGGGAGGATGTTACACTTAAACTCCTAAATGCCACTATAGCGGAAAAGACACGCACAATGCCAAGTTCTGTTTTGGTTCTTCCTATCAACAGAGATGTGGTTTCAAAGAAATTTGTTGCATGGGTAGCTAGTTTAAGCGATTATGTTATAGTCGCCTCCTCAAAACTGAGGGATGAAGG
>JAMOPD010000342.1 GCA_027064745.1 Thermococcaceae archaeon | reverse complement strand
AAACAGCTCCTCGTCTTTGAGGGCAAAAACTTGAGCGAGGTTGTTATATTCATCGCGAATCTTAAAGACTGTTTCAAGAAGCTTGCGAATTTTGTCTGGATCTCTAATGTTGGCAAGAACACAAGCTTGTTTCCAAGACATACCTTCTTGGGCAACCTCAGCAATATCAGTCAAATGCTTAGCAATGCCAGTAAGCTTTGAGCCATGTTTGAGTTCATAATATTTCTGTTTCCAATACTCAGCTTGCTTTTCGGCTTTTTCACGGGCAATGCGTTCTTTTTCAAGAAGAGCTTGAAGCTCTTTAACTTGCTTTTTAAGCTCTTCGACAATACGTCTTAAATTTTCGTTCTCAGCAATTGCTTTAACAATTTCCTTCTGCCTTAGGTACCAAGCTGTAAGAAACTCTCCCCAACTAAGCCTACCTCTGAGCTTATCTAATTCCTCTTTAATCTCAGCTTCAACGTGTGCAACGATCGCTCTTGGATTTCTGAGCTTTACTGGTCTTGCCATTAAAGACACCTAGTCAGGCTTTTTGTTTAATTCCACGAGTTACCTCCAGAAGCCATTTGAGAAATTCACCACGTGGTTTGTTTCCTCTTCTTTCTTCAAATTCCTTTGCTACTTCAGGAGCAACGGACATGGTCAAGATAACGGGAGCACCTTCATACTTCTTGGAACGTGCCATTGTTATCACCTTAACGAAATTCTCGTTATAACAATTTTTACGTTATTATTAATAAACTTTTCGAGTATTGTTGGGTACATCTGAACATGAACGAAGAACAGACAAACGAATGTTATGTTTATGTTTTATTTTAAGCGATAAATTAATTGATAATTAATCTATTTCTCCAATGAGAATTGTTTATTTTGTCTATACATGCCTCAAAGCAGAGCTTTATTTATAAACCCATTTTCTAATAGAGAACCTCCGATCATTATTTGACTGTAGAGTAAAGTACATGAGTTTTTGAATCAAAAAAGGGTTTATAAATAAAGCAATTCTCTGAAGTCTGTATATTGCTAAAAGAGCATAAATAAAACAAAAATAAATAAATTAATCATTTATTTACTCGTCAATAAAAAGAATATGATATATACCCCTTGAGAGCATGCTAAGAAGTCTTTTTTCATCCTCATCCGAGATGATTCTATAATCATTGGCTCTTAATGCTCTCATGATTTTGAGTCCTTTCTCACCTATCACGTCTTCAATCCTAATAAAGCTGAGTAAGAGAACCTCAATAAAGTCGCCATCTGATATGTCTAACTCTTTTCTAAGTCCAAGAGGGATTGTTAATACCCCTCTTACTGTCAACTGAGCCAAAAACCATCCTCTCCCAATGATTTTATCCTCTTTAATCTTTCTAATAATTAGCTCTACAATGTCATGTTGGCCTATCCCGAAGTAGTCTCTCTCATTTTTAGGTATGGCTATTCTACCATTCCTATAGACCTGTGTATGAAATTTCGCCAGTGGTTCGATGACTTGCTGTTCTGCCATTAACTCACCTCATTTGTATGCTTTTCCTCTTGGGTTGAGTTCTGCGAGTGAGATTATTTTTTCTTTCCAGTTTACAATGTAAATCAATCTGTATTCGCCAATGCGAACTCGATAAATTCCTCTTTTTCTCCCAAGGTGTTTTGCTTTCTTGCCTTTCACTGGAACTATGTCAAAGCCTTGGGGAAATGGTGTTTTCTGCAGTTCTTGAATGAATTCGATTAGTTTTTGTCTGTTGGCTGGCGGTAATTCTTTTGCTTTTTTAAGCACTTGCTTGCTGACTTTAACGCTCCACAAAAGTCATTCCTCCAGTAGGAGTTTGATTGCTTCCTCGCCGGAAACTGCATCTTCGCCTTTTTCAAGTTTTTCTGCTTTTTTCAAAAGTTCCTCATAAACTTCATCATCAACCTCTTCTGCTGGTCGTGATTCAATCTGCCTCCTAAGAAGCTCAAGCTTAAGCTCTTCTAAATCACGTTCAATCTTCTCAATCTTTCTTATGATCAAATTATAATCCACAGCCTCAGCCATAACATTCACCTCACTGCTTAAGTTATTGCCTCACCTCGTTTGTGGGCTGATTTTAGCATGTTAGGTATTTGCGTAAGATGTTTATTAGGATTTTCCTAATAGAAAGCCCGGTAATGTAGTATCTTACTACTGTTCAAATCAGATAGGAGAATTGAAATGATAGAAAGCCAGGTTAAGAGTTGGTAGGTTGCCGTGAGGTTTAGAGGTTGTAGAACAAGTCCGCTCCTTTTAATATTGTAAAGGCCTCATATTTTATCCCCCAAAGCTCTAAGAAGTCTCTGAAGCGGTAGGTGTGCTGTATTGGAATTACAATCACCCAAGCACCCCACTGTTCGCCGTTCAGCTCTTTTAGTAGGCCGCTTTTCATGTCTCTGCCTTTGAGTGCATATTGGAAGCGTACCCTATCTTTTCTCGACAGGCCTTCGAGGGTGAAGCGGAAGAGAGTGTAGGCCTTCCCGTTCATGAGTTCTGCCAGTGGCTTGTTCCTCTTTAGCGAGAGGCCTTCTATCACAACCCCTAAGCTTGCGAGGTTATTGGGGTCGAAGAGTTCTTCAAGGCTCATGGCTCTAATGTCAAGCCTGTCTCTTGGGATGATTTCGGAGAGTTTCCCCTTGAGCTCAAGGATTAGGTTCCTTAGCTCTAAGGCCGGAAGTTTTTTCCTGGTTAGTACCATAATGTCAAGGTCGTTAGGGTTTTCTTTCCCGAGGACTGTGGAGCCGTAAAGGATGACGTCAGAGACTTCTTCGTGGCTTTCCACGAACTCCTTAACCACTTCATAGATCGCTTTTGGAGAGATAAAAAATGGGGAAGGTTCAGAGCTGAGAGTAGAGGTTGTGAACGTCATTTTTAAGCACCTCCACCCATTCTTTTGTGGCTCTCATGAGGTAGGCTTTGCGGTAGTTGTTGAAATGGAAGTCCACAACGTCATAGATTTCCGGATACTTTTCTTCAAGGATTCTGAAGCGTTCGCTGTGGTTCCTTGGGAGTTTTCCCGTGTCTCTGAGGATTATGTAGTCGCAGATTGCAACGAGGGCTTTGAAGTAGAGGTTCAGAGCTGAGTTATAGTGCCCTTTGTTGTAGAGGTAGTCTGCATCTTCGAGGTATTCTTGAGCGTTGGCTTTGAGTTCGTCGAGGTTTACCATGGCTGTTCCCTCGTTATCATGATAACAACAATGGTATATATAAACCTTTTGGTTATCATGATAACAAAAGCAAAAGAAAAAGCTGATATTGTTATCATGCTAACTTTTATGGTAGGTCGTTGATTATGCAGAGGTTTTATTTCTTCTCTTCAATCTCAATTCCGTTTATCTTCATCATCCTCTTTATTTCCCTCCAGAGGGCTTTGAGGAGTATCACATCAGTCTCTGTGGCCGCGTTCTCGTAGAGGATTTCCATGTAAAACCTCATGTTCTTGTAAATTTCCGTGTTAATAACTTTCCTGAGGTCATCCTTTGAGGCCTGCGCGCTCTTTTTAGGGCTGTTGTCCTCTCTCTTGTCCGGTATTGGGACTGCTGTTGGTCCTATGTTGATTTCTTCCATTCTAATCACTCCTCAAATTCTCCGTCAAAGTCGGATTTCTTGAGCAGGCCCCCCCAAGTTAAGCCGCTTGCATCGTCAATGCTGGCAATCTTCCTCTTCCCGCTCTTGTCATAGAGGTCCATCTTGGTTTTGTTGTAGAGTTTAGCGTTGGGGTTGATCTTCAATGCCAGGTCGGTAGCCTTCGCTACCTGCCTTGCGAGGTTCATGTATGCAGCCCTCCAGGCGTCGCGAGACGCCTTCATCTCCTTCCATAGATCTACTTTCAGAGCATTCCTTTCAAGTGGCAGGGCAATCTCCTCACCGATGTGGTTCACTTCGAAGGCGCTGGCGTGAATGAGTATCATCTCCCTGCCGAACCAGACTTGGCTCTCATGGACTCTGATAAGCTTCTGTGGCGGCTTCTTGCCGAATATTCTCCCGAGGGAGTACCAGATGCTGTCAAGCCAGTCGGGTGGGCGGACTTGGTAAAGTATAACGTACTCATCCAAATCCTTCCGCATAGCTATGGGATAGCCTTTGGGCCTCGGTTCTTTGCCGTCGAACCAGACGATGACTTTCTGGTCAAGGTTGTAGATTTGGGCGAGTTGCTCGTTGAGCCTCCTCTGCTCTTCGAGTCGCTGGATGACGGCCTTCTGGACTTCCTCATAAACGCTTCCTCTCTCGTCCTCTTCGAGTGGGATGACCTCTACCTGGTCGAGGGTTCCGATCTGGACTTTCACTTTCTGCTTCTTCTTTTTCCTTCTAAACCTATCAAACAATCCCATTTTTATCACCTCACAGGGTTTTGGGAACGCGATACTCAATACTAAACGTGTATTCACAATCTATCGAGAATTTACCCTTCCCGCGCCGGGCTTTTCTGATTCTAAACAGCTCCTCTAGAGAGTGGGGTTTCCGGCCGTTGTCAAAGCGCTCGTCGAGCATCTCTTCCAGGAGCTCGGCGTCTTTCTCCGAGGCCAGCCTGCCTACTATGCCGATGTGGGTTGCCCCCCTAACGAGGTCTTTACTCAGGCCCGAGAGGTATTGAGTGCCGGAAATCAGGGAGATTTCAAGGGAGCGACCTTCCCGATATATCTTGTTAATGGCTGCTAGACCAAGAGCGTGCCTCGCGAGGTTCTGGATTTCGTCTGCTATGATAATGACAGGAATATCTTTTTTCAGGAGAAATTCATCCGTGATATAACCCACAAGGTTGTGGAAGATGACGGCCTCTTCTTCCTCGCTCAGCTTCGAGTTGGCCGAGAAGTCTATCACGTTGATCCTATCTGGAGTGAGCTTTCTGACGAATTCTTCTTTCGGGTCGCTTGTGAAGAGCCTGTCGCTTTTTAGTTTGGTCATGAGGGTTCTCAGGTTGGCGATCGTCCTGTCACGGGAGTTTTTCAGCACGTCTTCAACGGTCTCACCTGGCCTCGGCGGGTATTCGTTTCTGATGACTTCCTTTAAGAAGCGGTCGGGGTCTCTGATTCTCTTTTGGCCCCAATAGATGTCAAGGAGGCGCATGTAGTTTGTTTGAGTGTTCACGTACATGAATTTGATAAGGTCATTCACCTCAAGGCGGTCGTAGCTGAGCTTACCCTCGACCACTTGGACGTTCATACCGTTGTCTCTGGCTATGAGGCTTAGATCCCTCGTGGGCCGGAAGATTATTCTTGTTGAGGGGTAGATGGCTGGTTGGAGCCGGTGCCTCTGGAACTGATTATGATTTGAATCAACTTTAGTCATCATGCCCTCGACGTTGGGCCAGCCGAAGGCGAAGTCTCCAATCTTGCCGAGGAGTGGCTGTTTTTTGTAATATTCTTGGAGGTAGCTCTCAAGCCAGGGGTATTTTTCTTGGAGGTAGTCATAGCCAAAGTTGTCAATGACATAGTTCCTGAACTCTTTGAGCTTCTGAACTTTTGGCTTGTCGTATTTGGCTTCAATGACTATGATGAGGGCTTTTCTGCCGTTCATGTAAAAATAGTCGTAGAAACCTTCTGCAAGGGCTCTCATGATACTGGTTTTTCCATAACCACTCCTGCCAAGGAACAGGATGTGACTGGCATAGCCTGACTTATATGGAAGAAACTGCGGCGCTCTGCTGCCGTCGTCGAGTCTCAGGCCTAAGTAAGGGCCGTAGTAGGCTTGGCGTATGTCGTTCATGCCGTATTGAGCCAGCTTTTCTGGACTGACTCTTTTCTTCAATTTTGCGAGGAATTCCTCGGGAACCCACCATCTTTGAGCTGTACTCTCCACTATCCCAAACCTCCGTGTTGTTTATTCTTAACAAAAATTAGGCCCCCACTGCACATTTTCTTAGGGAGCCGCAGGAGGCTTTATTCCCTTAATAGAGCCCTTTCCTCCGTGTGCAGTTAACACCTCCTTAGTGTCCACTCCTCCTCGGAGTGGACATCATAACGGGTATTCCCAACTTCTCTTTTTTCTGTAAAGCCCGTATCCAACCAGCCCGACAATCACCAAGGCCGCTACTAGGGTTTTGATGATAACAGAACCGATGAGGCGCTCCTTCTTCGCCTTCTCTATGTAGCTCTGCTTTGCTTCTGAACTCTGCTCGTTCATCACCTGCTGAATAATCTGCCTGTACTCCTCGTTCTGTTGCTTCAGAAACTCGTTTTCGGCCTCAAGCTGGTTGAGCTTCCTTGTTAGGTTCGCTAGTTGTGCCTTAAGCTCGCGATTTTCTTTAGTTAGGTTCACGATCTTGGCTTGCAGGTCCTGAACCTGCTTCGGGTTTGAAGTTGTGTTAGCCGCAGAAGCCACGCTGGCGAATAGGATTACATATATTATTACAGGAATCCAAAACTTCCCTCTGAAGTTCATTCTTCTCACCCCACCGTGATTGTCAGGTTGCGCGGGCTGATGACGGTAATGTTCGCGAGGTAAACGTGGGTGCCGGCGAAGTATCCCCTCCCGATAATCCGCGTGTCGTTCACGGTGATGTTCATGGGCTCAAAGTAAACGTCGTCAGGAGTTATGAAGAAGAATTTGTGTTTGACTACATCATAATCTACTCTGATTGGGAAGTTTAACTCTTTGATATATAACGTCTGATTCACTTGGACAAGCTTTTCATATCTGTTGATGTGAGTTTTGATTGTTTGGTTTTCATTATGGAGGCTCTGGTTGGTCTGGTTCTGGAGAGGTATCGTGTAGGTCTGGTTTCCAAAGCTGATGATTATCCCGCCGTCTCCTTCTCGAATACAACCTGCCGAGGCCACCACTATGCCGAGGAGAATCAACAAGGCGAGAAGTTTTCTCATCCGGCCTCACCCCAAAATGCCCTTCACCTCAACAGCTCCAGTCTTCCTGTTCACCCATGCAAAACCCGCGAACATGTCACTGGAGCCAGCCTTGAGCTTCAGCTCGAAAACCCAATACTTCTGACCGTTCTTTTCCTTCTCAGTCAGGCTCTTCTTCTCGGGATAAAGCCGGTAGCCGTATTTTCGGAGTTTTTCATTGTAGCTGGCTAAATACTGAAGGACGAGGTTGTAGGCTTCCTCGGCTGTCACCGGATAATTCTCGACGTAGGCTCCCTGCATTATGGTAATGTGTCCGTCCGCCCACTTGATTGTGCCGTTCTCGACGATGTGGCCTTTCGGTGGGTAGCCGAGTTCGTAAAGGCGCTCTTTGAGCGGGTCAGTCTGGTGGAACGTCGAGTAGCCGTAGTAGAGCATGAATACCGCCGAGATAAACGCGAAGAGTCGGAATATTACGCGGGAAAATGAAGGGGAAGAGCGGTGGGCCTGCATCGTAGCCCACCTCAACCAGTCTGGTTCGCGGTTGGGTAAACCTGTGGCCAGGTCGCGGAGCTGTTGGCCTGTATGACGAGTGGCGCCGTCTCATTGTAGAGCGTGGCCTTGTTACCGCTAACGTCTTCGACGACGAAGTAGAAGGCATAATTGTCGTTTAGGGTGATGTCGGCAACGCTAAGCTCTGGAGTGGTTGAGTTCACGACG
>JAMOPD010000341.1 GCA_027064745.1 Thermococcaceae archaeon | reverse complement strand
CTATAATAAATCCATTGGCCAGCCCACGGGAAGATTTGCTGGTAGTTCAGTGCTTTATCTATATGCACTCTTTGCGGTTCTTGCCGTTATAGCCTCATATATGGCCTTCATGTTCTACAGGGATATGCTTGCAAAAAGGAGGGTAAAAAAGCTGAGAGAGAAAGTTAAGGCCTTTGATATTAGGCTCCAAGAGAAGGGGATAGATTTTCTGGGAGATCCAAATGAAATTGTAGTAGCACTCTATAAAAACGCTGTCCTATGGCTTGAGATACTTGGAATTCCTTACAAAAAGAGCTGGACTCATTGGGAGCATGTGAAGAGGGTTAGATATAAACACGATGCCTTTGTCGAGCTCACAAGACTGTTTGAGAAAGCAAAGTATGCTCCTGAGAAAGTCACGAGGGGAGATGCATATAAGGCCTATGAACTCTACATGAAAATACGGGGGGATGAAGGTGAGGCTTAGTCTGGCAGCTCTACCTTTCGTTCTGATTGCCATATTTGCTGGCTCCTATATCCTGAGGTGGATAGCTGTTGTGTTAGTAGCATTGATTCTGGGTACTGTACTCTTTGGACTTGAGATTAAGCTTAAGTATAGGCCAAAAACCAGATTCACCCCTAAAGAGAAGAAATCCGAGTTTGAAAGGACAGCAATGTTGATTTCCAAAGCTCGCTCCGGGAGTGTTGCCAGAGCATTGATTGAAGAGAAGATACTTGACTCATATGCAGTACTTACCGATAGTGAGCTCAAATCAGATCCCAATGCGGCCCTTAAGGCTCTACATTCTGATGGAGATTTCCTTGATAATCTTGAAAAGGCTTTAGAAATTCTGGAGGCTGATCTGAATGAAGGTTGAGGAAGTGCATGAAATAGGGAATCGTGTACTTGCGGAGGTTGAAAAGGCGATAGTTGGAAAAAGGGAAGTCCTAAAGCTTCTACTTACAACAATCCTTGCTGATGGCCATATTCTCATCGAAGACCTTCCCGGTTTAGCTAAGACTCTGATGGCTAAGAGCTTTGCCTCAGCGCTTGGAGTTAAGTTCAAGAGGGTTCAGTTCACGCCTGATTTACTGCCCTCTGATATTCTCGGCGTGAGTGTTTTCAACCAGAAGACCCTTGAGTTTGAATTTAAGAAAGGCCCTATCTTTACGAATATTCTGCTGGCGGATGAGATCAACCGTGCCCCACCGAAGACCCAGAGTGCTTTGTTGGAAGCCATGCAGGAGAGGCAGGTGACCATAGAGGGAAAAACTCACATTCTGGAGCGGCCGTTCATAGTTATCGCCACACAGAACCCAATAGAGCAGGAGGGAACATATCCACTTCCTGAGGCTCAATTAGACAGATTCCTAGTAAGGCTCAGGGTGGGATATCCATCAAAAGGGGAGGAGATTGAAATCCTGAAGAGGAGGATTGCGAGAAAGAAGGAGGAGGTTGACATAAATCGTATTACAACCCCTGATCAGGTTGTTGAGATGCAGAGAGCAATCGAGGATATCTATGTGAGCGATGCGGTTCTTGAGTACATAACCGATATAGTTACAGCGACCAGAGAGAACAAAAGGGAAATAGATGTTGGGGCATCTCCCAGGGGGAGTTTGGCTCTATTAAAGCTCTCAAGGGCATATGCGGCTCTGGAGGGCAGGGACTATGTGATTCCCGATGATGTTAAAGCCATGGCAATTCCGGCTTTAAGCCACAGGCTGATCCTCAAAAGGGAGCTCTGGTATACCAAAGTGAGCCAGGAGAATGTCATGCAGAGATTGCTTGAGAAGGTTCCCGTTCCAAAGTTTGAGTGATGGATATGGAGAGGGAGTTTTATCCAACAGGAAAAGCCGTACACCTGCTTATAGCCCTCTGGGGAGTTGTAGTGCTCGCTTTCTTCTTCTTGCGCTGGGATATGGTCTACCTTGCCCTTCCGATGCTGTGGCTGTTCTTCATTGCGGTTGTGTTCTTCAAACCTGTGCTGGATGTTAAGGTTGAGAGAATTTTACCTCATGACAGAATCCTCGAAGGGGAAGTTGCTGAAATAAAACTCAGGATTAAAGCTCATGAAAGAATACCCAGCCTGAAGATCGATGACGATCTCCCTGAAGGGCTTGATGTCATTGAGGGGAGGTCATCATTTGTGGCATCATTCAGCTGTGGGGAGGAAAGGGTTTTTTCCTATAAAGTGAAAGTCAGAAGAGGCATACATGAGTTTAACTTTGTGAAACTCAGATACAGAGACCCCTTCGGCTTCTTTGAACGGGAGAAAACTGTAGATCTCTATAACGAGCTTATAGGTGTTCCAAGAATTGAGGAAGTTCAAACTCCATACTCCACCAAGGGAACAAAGATAACCGTCGGCCCGCTGCCTTCTCCGCGGGTTGGTGAGGGAGTTGAGTTCCATGCCATACGGGAATATCAACCAGGTGATCCCCTCAGGATAATAAACTGGAAGGCCACCGCCAGAACTGGAAGAATAATGGCTAATGAATATGAAAGCGAGAGGAAGGTGGATGTCATCATCATAGTGGATGCAGCATATGCCGGGAAGGAAGTCTTCGATCACCTCGTTAGAGCGGCCGCTTCTCTAATGCTCGACAGCCTCAACAACGGCACGAGTTTCGGGCTTCTTCTGGCTGAGGAAGTTCCTCTATGGGTCAGGATAGACTACGGAAAGAGGCACTTCTTCAAGTGCATAGACCTCTTGAGCACAGCTAAACCAGATAAGAACAACATGATAGCGTATCAGGTGGAGCACCTTGTCAGGAGCCGTTTTCCTGCCAGAGCACAGATTCTCTACTTCTCACCCTTGGTAACTCCGGAGAGCAAGGATGCCCTAAGAATACTCTACAGCTATGGCTATAACGTTGTTGTTATAAGTCCAGACCCCTACTCCATAATCAAGCCAAAAACTCGGGAAGAAAAACTTGCTTTAAAACTCTTAAACCTACAGAGAAAAGTCCATCTCAGAAAACTCTCGGCCTATGGTATGATTATTGACTGGGACGTTAATAAGCCCCTGAAAACCGCGATAGCAGAGGTGATCAAGCTATGAAGCTTAGGGTGAGATTTTCGCTGATTCCTTTTGCACTTATTCTAATCCTATTTATCCTCGACAGACGGCTTATATTTCTTATGCCTCTTGCATTTTTGGCATTCTTTTCATATTTTATAGGCTCGATTTTCTTGATATTGACGGCTTTCTTTCTCATTTACCACAAAATAGGAGATATTTATGGCCTTGGAATAATGATTCTGGCTCTGTTCTTTGTGGAATCTGCATATCTTGACAGAGAAAAAGCTCCGATGGAGCACTATGTCATTCTTCTGCTGGCTGTTTTGCTGGCATTGCCAACATTTGTTTTGATGGAGAGCATATCCCATTTGGTGCCAGGGTTTGAGGCTACGGCATTGGCAGCTTTAATTCTCCTATCGCTTTATGCCTTCTCAAAGCTGGTGACAGATTAGATGCTCCAGCTCCCCGTTTTTTTCAGAACCTCTCTAGCCCTCTCCAGTCCCTTTCTAACGCAGTCCTCGATGGGTGCGTTTTTGGAGTACAGGGCCAAAAAACCACCTGCAAAACCATCCCCTGCACCGGTAAGATCGACTATCTCGTGGGAGGATATCGGAAGCGCTGAGAACTCCTTTAATTTGCCATCATAGACGAGAACGCCCCTCTCGCCGCGTGTTATTACAACCAGCTTTGCCCCCCATTCGTGCAGTGTTTCCGCAGCTTCTTCAACGGTTGGAGCTTTGGTTATCGTTAACGCTTCCCTCTCGTTTGGAAAGAGGACTTCGACCCGCGATACAATTTCCCTCATGAGCTCGGTTCTCTTGGCGTAGTCCTCCATGTATGTGGGGTTAAAGTCTAGGCTTATCCTTTTGCCCTCCAGCCTCTTCAGGGCCTTGAGCTGCTCCTCGGGCGGAATCGGGGCTATGTGAAAGATTTCGGCGTTCATGTACTCCTCTGGAATCGGGGTTTCCCCCATGTTGCGGGCGACACCCATGTCAACCGGAGCATCCACGGTTCCGTCCTCGTGGTAAATCATGTATATGTGAATCGTCCTGCCAGGCAGGATTTGAACGCCTCTCACGTCCAGAACGGAGGCGAGCTTTTCGAGCCATTCCTTTGAAAAGTCCTCTCCAACTTTTGTCACCAGACCTACTCTCGCGCCGGCCAAAGCTGCCGAAGTAGCTACTGCGGCAGCAGCTCCTCCGGGTAGTAGTATCTCTTTTTTTCCCGGGAATCTTATGTGATCTATCGAGACATGACCGAGAACAACGATGTCCATTTCAAAACCCCATTTTCCCCTCGGGGATAGGAACTTATTAGTTTTTGGCTTTATAATATTGAGAATTGCTGGTGACTAAAACTTAGGATTTAACGAGGTTAAGTGAAATTTAAAATTTTAAAAAAATTTAAAAACAAAAAACTATGTTTTTATGGCTTTCTCTAAAATTCTTATGGCTTTCCTGAGATTTAAGTAAGCCAGTCTGAAGTATTTTAATTGTTTTGGATTGAATGCACCTAATGTCTCCAGATGCATTCCACCGGTATAGTATCTATCTGCAATTTTCACATACTTTAGAGCTTTGTTGATAGTTTCATTACTAATTCCTAATTCAACTGCTTTTTGATATAATTTGTCAAATTTGGGCCTTTGTAATTTATACATCATCCAAAACACTAGTATGGGATTTATAATTGGTCTACTTGGTTCTTCTTCATTTGTCGCTGGTTTAAGGATTTCAAAGGTTATGAATGCGATTGACTCTTGTCCTCCAATGTTAACTGCCTTGATACTTACGGTGTAATTACCAGTTTCAAGGTCCCTAAATGTCCACTTAGTACTCCTACCTACATTCAGCCATTTTTCATTGTTTATATTTATTTCATAGTGATCTATTCCAAGTTTGTCTTTTGCTATCCAGGTTACTGTTACGTTAGAAGTGGTATTTGTATAAAACACTGTCCCGTTCTCTGGGGAGAGTATGATTATACTAGGCCTGCTTATTCCTCCCAATGCGTAAACACTAAAGTGATCTACTACTGCCCATACATAGTTTTCTTCAGTATTAACACCAGCATCATAAACAAATGGTCCATTTGGAATTGTGGAATTTATGTAATCTTTAACTCTTACCCAAGCGCTTCCGTTCCAGTAATATAGACTAAGAGTGTTTTCGTCGATTCCTTGTATTTCTTCATCTGTATATTTAACTTTAAGAGTGTATTTTTCTATTATATTCTGGGCACTTTCATTCTGTTTTGAAGGAACCTTCACATCCACAATAATGTACTTCACAGGCGCTATCGCATGAGTTTCATTTTCTTCTGTTGTATTTGTTACAATTGGGGCGATAGTAAGGCTTGTAACATTTTCATAATTAATGTCGTTTTCATTTGTTGTTATTGTTGCATTGATAATTAGTTGTGTTTCGTTTGATATTGCGGTTTCATTTACTTCAATTCCCAATTCTAAGTTCTCATCTTGTACTGTTACGTTTGAGGTTTCATTAGAGATAGTGATATCTTCTACTACCGTCTTCTTTCCGTAGAACTCCACTGAAGCCTTATTGGTATTTCCAAATTCATCTACTGCTGTGACAGTGGCTGTATAAGTTCCAACCCTCGGTATTTTGTAGGTATAACTGTATGAGCTTGTCTCTGGATTAAAGGTTTTCATGAGAATTGTACCATCTGGTTGGCTTATTGTTAGAGTTACATTTTTGATTTGAGTATTGTCGTTTACAATCCAAGAAATTGTAACCGTACTATTGACTTCTGAAGTTGAGGGTGTAACGTTAAGATTTAGAATTGTTGGTGGTATGGTATCTAAAACACCTAACATTTCTGTGATGTCTTTTGAGGTGAAAGGATATGTGGGATCTCTAAATGCCCTAAGTTCGATCGTTTGAGTGGATGGATCATAATAATTCAAATAGAATGGGCCATTGCTTATTACTGCGTGATGGTGAGAATTTATCCAGCTGATAACTCCTGAATAGCCTAATGATGGATCTGTAATATCACTGGATATTATACTTGGAATAGAATTGTTATTTGCTAGATTCATTAAAACCTTAAGCAAATCTGAGACATGATGTGGGTTTAGTAAATCCAACTTTACTGCACCATCCTCTGATGAGAAGGAATATTTTGTAGTTATATTGTAATTATCACCATTTTCTACGAGTTCTACCATAGCATAAAGGAGCTGCCATGGTAATGTTGGCCATATTGCGTTGTTATATGCGGTTACATCATCTGCAAAAGGATGAACATTATCTGTATATACAGTTATTGTGACGGTATTGTTCTCATTTTCCTGGAAAGTGTATCCTTTAATTCTGGAGAATGAATCTTTGTAAGCCCATTTGTACTCGACTGCAATAAAATACTTGAAATCTGCCAAGCTCATTGGAACACCATCATGCCAGTTACTTAACTTGCAAATGTATGTAACTTTTGCTTTGACGGACTCTCCTGAATAGGGACTTGTCCATTTGTCAGTTGAGACATTGTAGAGTATTGCATCCGTTGGTACAGTGATATTACCAGTTTCAATGTTGTATCTGCATCTCACAGGCAGGTATGTGCCAGTTGATATGTCTGGGTAAAGAGCAAAATCACTAACAATTTGCCACACTGTGTAAGAGTATATATCTTGAATTCCACCTATTGGGTTAAAGGCGTCCATGAATAATGTGCCTGTTGGAGCATATTGGGCCACTCTCACTACATGATCAGGTGTTTCAGCAGTTATTAAACTCCATCTTGTCCATAATCCGCTGGTTACGTCTGATGCTATATCTCCTACTCTCTCTTTATTAACTGGGAAGTATTCCCAAATCTCCTCGAGAAATATTTTTTGTGAATCTCTGATTCCCAATGCCATTGAAATCTTCTGAAGATCCCAATACTTGTTAACATTACCACTTTCTATTTCAAATGTTTGATTGTCGAATTTAATGCTTCCAAGAACTAGAAGCTTTGTTATTTCTTCAACTGTCATATTGTAAAGTTTATTTAGTTTGTCAGGGGTGTTATAATATTCAAGCTGGAGTGCATCTATTGTCGCTTCTGGTCCACCAAGCTCGTTAACAAGATCTTTCACTGTTGTTAAATCTTCTCGTGGGACTTCCCATCCCGATGTAGATGGAAGCCATCCATACCAGCTTGAATACCACCATGCTGTATAATCATCAGGCCATTTAATGTTATGGCGAGAGACCCATCCTCCTGTATATAGATTCCATTGATATGATCTTGGATCACTACCATAAACAATGGCACCTGCGGATTGCCTATCCATCATGATTCTTTCTACTTTAAAACCAGCTTCTTCAAGCAAATCTGCAAGATAAAGACCAATATCTCTCCTAACGTCCTCAATTCTGATAATGAACTTCACGGTAATTGGTCTTCCCTCAAAGTACCATGTACCATTGATCTTGGTTAAGTTGTATCCCATAGTTGAAAGATCTCTCTGCGCACGTTCCATTGCATTGTTTATCATGATCAATGCTTTATTCTTGTTTCCTTCTGGAGTGAGCAGTAAAGCATTGTATACTGGTT
>JAMOPD010000340.1 GCA_027064745.1 Thermococcaceae archaeon | reverse complement strand
TTTGGAGACTCTAATTCAAGTTTCACATTACCACTATGTTCAAGGGTGTGGGGAACCCTATGCTTGCTAAGGAGTAACGACAACTCATGGCCCGCTGATCTCCTATATCTATCATCTAAATGCTCAAGATAGTCCCTAGATACTTCAATTTCTGCTTCCAAGTGTCCCTCTTCAAAACCTCTCACATGCATTTCCCATGGAAAGTTCAACTTCTTAACAAGTCCAAAAATTTGCTCTGGCTTCCATGTCTGTAAAATAGTGTCTTCAAAACCTTCTTTTCTTAGGATTTCCTCAACAACTTTTAAACCTACTCCATATACTCTTACTTTTTCATGCTCTATGTCCATCTTTACCACCTCACGGCAACCTACCAGCCTCAAGTAGTAAGGACTAGATAAACTCATTACGAGTGAACTCACATTTACCCTCGAGGATTTCTTTGTGCTTAAGTTTCATTAAAATTTCTTTGATTTCTTTTAGAACTATTCTAGCTCTCTTTTTTAGATTTTCATTTGGGGTTTTTTCAAATTCTTTTGTTATTTCTTTCAGTACTTCCCATTTCTCACGTAATTCCGGTGCATGGTTCTCCAAAAGGTCTTTAAACAAAACAGGATCTACTGTTTTGGGTATTGGTCTTGAGGAGGTTATCCATAACTCACTATGTGGTATCTGAAGTCGCATAGAACGAGGCTTTCCACTCAATAGACATTCTTGGAGTTTCCGAATGTATATGCTTTTTTTAAGATTCTCAAGCACTTCATCAGGTATATCAGGATTATCTCCTTCTATCCTTCTAATTTCTTTTTGTACTTCCCTTTCTATAGGGTCATTAATAAATACTCTAAAGAAACCATTATCTGAGATTTTTACATGTTCCTCAATATCTTCAAGTAATGGTACAATAACCCGTTCTTTAATCTTCTTTGTGTGCTCACGCATTAAGAAGAATTCCCTCTCCTTTCGCATTTCTTCAATAGACTGTTGAGTAAGGGCGATTTGCTTTAACGTTTGTTGTACCATTGCGTAAGTAGCCCATGCCTGATGAGCTACAAATCCAGCCATTAGTATTGTAGCTATTGCGAGTGCAGTATCTATCAGACTAATAGAGTCTATTAAGTATCCCAATACCGCAAATATTATCAAAACAATCATTAATACCCACATTATATCCCCAAAATTTAGTTTCTCATTAGCCATTTATATTCCTCCATAGCTACTTGTCTTGGGTTATTTTGTTGTCTCCTCTAACCAATTTAACATTTCCTCGATGCTTCCTTCAAATTCCTTTTTCACAAATCCATAAAATTCCAACCTGTATATCCTTACATCATCAAACTTTTCCAAGCCCGTTTCTTCCAGATAATCACTCCAAGCTTCTCTAATATACCCTGAAAACATGAAACGCTCTCCAAATACCTCTACACCACTCCAGTATGCAGAGCCAGAAGCGTCTAACACTACCATCTTTCCTCCCTTTATTGGCAAAATTACAAAAAGATGTCCTTCACCGCTTCTTCTTGTTGCAACGGCCAAATAGAGAACGTAATTTTCACCATAGAAATCCTTGAGATAAACCTTGATCATTGCATACAGGAGAGAATTTATATCATCACAATCTCCATAGCCTCTTTTTAGCGTTTCTGAAGGAAGCTGGAAGAGATTTGGAGCATCTCTAGGAACATAAGTGCTGAGTTTGGCAACTTCAGGACTTGGAGGAATTATCATTGGAGGATCAGCTGCATATTTAACGTGCTCAGACACAAAAGTAGTAATCTCCTTAAGAGACGTGGAAAGAGCCTTTGGGTCGCTTACGGTTTTGCTTACATAAGGCTTCAAGGCCTTTTCCTGCTCCTCTGTTAAGATATTCTTAAGGAAATCTTCTAAGAAAAAGTAACGGCTGATATCACTATAATAGGCCTTGTAATTATTTTCAAGGCGCTTGTATTCGCTAAGCTCTTGATACAAGCTGTAATATTTACTCTCCAAATCCCTATAATCCCTAGAAAGCTGCTCATACTCTTTCTTGTAAACCTCAGCATTATGCTTGTACATCTCAATCGAAGCATTGAGATTCTTGAGCTGCTCTTCCAACTCCATTGATCTCTCCTTGTAATACTCTTTCTGGTTAAAGAGATAATCGTAACTCGACTTCATGCCCATGAAAGCACCAAAAAGAGCCGCATTAGCAACCAACGAAACAAGCAACAAGGCAATAAGAAATGTGGATGTTCGGGCCACAGGAACAACCCCCCTCTTCTTTCTCCTTATTACAAAAATTCTTTTACTCTAAGCCTTATTAATCTTTCTCAGCCTTCTGGAGAGCTCAGAAGTTTAAAAACATTTTTAACAGAAAACACTTAACAAAATTTAGTAAAACCCCACACTAAAAGATTCCCTATTAAATCACCCCTCCCGGAGGCAAAGCCATGCAAGAAGAACAGCGAGAAATCATAGAACCATTGGCGAAATTTCACGTGAAAGTTACCCGTGCAGGTCAATTTACATTTCCCTATTACACCAGGCTATATTATAACTTGAACATTGGGGATTTTGTTGAGCTGATTGTCAGGACAAGAGACAGTGAATTACGTGGATTTTTTATTGCCAGGCTTGGTGATAAGGCAGGGGTCACAATTCCGTCAGAACTTAGAACCAATTTGAAAATTAAACAAGGAGATGTTGTTGAAATCGTTTTAGTTAGATATTATCGTCTTTCTGGCATTCTCGGAGACAAGTTAAAAGTTCTTGAAGAGCTTGCCCTTAAAGGCTACAAGATCATCACGCCAGAGGAAGAAAAGCAGCTGTTAGTGTTATAGTTATTTATTGCATGTTTATTTTTATTAAATAAATTTAATTCTGCGATAAAGAAAGAATTAGAAAGAAGTACTTGCTTCTTGTAGGCACTAAACAACTCAGATTTCTGCAATTTAATTTTATAAAATTAAATTCATGTTCTTTACTCAACTGTCATGTAAGATGCATGAATTTTGTATTACAAAACTCACCACTTTGAACAAATGTTCATTATTAGAGCTGCTTTAGCAGCTGCTTTTTTGAACAATGTTCAGTTGCATGACCACAACATTTATATTTACGAATTATACGTATATACGAATAATTCGTATAAGGTGATGTAAATGGGAGGACCAAAATACAAGTGGATTGTTGATTTACCTCCTGACCTGTATCTCAAACTTGAGAAGAAAAGAGAAGGCATGTCCAGAAGGGAATTTTTAGAGCTTGTTGCTGAATATGACAAGCTTGACGAACTTGTAAGGCTAAAGAAAAGAGTTAAGGAATTAGAAAGGGAGATTGAGATTCTTAGAGCAAAATATGAAGCTTTAAAGGTTGCTATGGTACAAACTTAATTTTCTGGTGATTCTAATGCCAAGACAACGACACAGTGGACCAGGAAGGCCACCAATTTTCAAAAACCCAAAATATTTAGCATTTTGGGTAGAGGAGGAAGATAAAGAACTATTCTATGAGCAAAAAGGATCGATTCCTTCTGGAGTGTATTTTGGCATGCTTTTGCCTTCAAAGGATGCTGATAAAGCTGTTTTAATGCGTGAAAATGAAGAGCTCAAGCTTGAAGAAAAAGATAGACGCATTGAGGAGCTTGAAAGGCTTGTTGAGAAGCTTCAGCAACAGATTGAAAAACTCCAGCTCCAAATCCAAGCTCTCAAACTCGGTTCTAAGACTGTTGTCCGTGACGCTATCAAGCTCAAAGCTATTGCAGAGAAAATTGAAGAAGGAAAAAGCTGGAAGGAAGTTTGCGCTCTTGCGGGCTTTAGAGATGAGGACAAGATCCGTGATTACCTCAGGATGGCGTTCGATATTAGAAGAAATGACAGGGACGAATGGCCCGAAGTTTTCAAGCCTAAGGACATCGTTGAGGAGTTCCAAGGTTGGGTTCTTGTAAAACCGTCAGAAAAAGCGGACATTATCAGCTATGTCTTTGTCAGAAAAGACCGTGAGAAGGCGTTCTTAAAAGAACAGAAGCTAAAGGTCAAACCTGAAAAAGCCCTCAAAGTCAGCGATGCAGCTGCAGAAATTACAAAGGTTCTCAGAGAATGGCTTGAAAGCTATGAGCTTGTTTTGACAGACAGACATGGCAAAGAGAGAGCCGAAAGAATGGCAAAAGACTTCCAAAGGTTTGCCCTTAAGAGGCTCATTGACAAATACGGCTTCACGGCTGTTTTTGATGTTGTTTATTCTGACCCGCACTTCAAGCGGGTGATTTTGCCCTTACTCGAATTTTATGCTCCAAAAGAGGAAAAGGGGTTGTTGCGGAATGAAAACCGAGGATTTTATTGTCGGCTTTTTAGATTCGCTCGGCTCTTTGGAGGGTTGGGTAGTTAGGGATGTTGATAAGTCTGTCCACTACACTGGAGCTAAAGAAAAAGTCAAAATCGTGCTGGAAGCAGAAGACGGCCTTTTTGCTGAGGTAGTCTTCAGCTTTGAAGAGTTCGGCACAGCCTCAGCTCAAGTGGAAATCACAAGCTCAGATGGGCCCATGACTTTTGGGCCCGTGCCGGTAACGAAAGTTAAGACCCTCATTGCTGTGCACTCAAACTTCTCTGGCCTTACGGTTTCTATGAGCGATGAGAGGACTGTCGTGAAGAAGGGCTCGCTCAAGCCCGTTGCTGATTCTGCTCTGGAGAACTTCTCCAAGCTTGCCAAAGCCGTGAGGAGGATTCATGCTCTTGTCTCAAATGATGCGGATTTGGCTGAACTGTTTGGAAAAGGGGTGAAGAAGAATGTTTGAGATTGTGTTTGATGGGGCAAAGGATTTTGCAGATTTGATGGCCTCAATTGGCAGCTTTGTTGAGGAAGCAGCTTTCAGAATTGATGAAGAAGCCATGACATTTAGAGCAATGGATCCAAGCCGTGTCGTCATGATGGACCTTGAGCTTCCAGCTTTTGTATTCTCCAAATACGACGTAAGGGGTTCTGAGATAATCGGGCTGAACATGAAGAAGTTCCTGAAGGTGCTAAAGCTGGCAAAGAGCAAAGATACCTTAATCCTGAGAAAATCTTCAAACAATATCCTTGAAGTCATCCTGGACGGTGAGGAAGTTCTAAAGTTCAAGCTTCCGCTCATAGATGCAGAAGAGTTCGACGTTGAGATGCCCGAACTGCCTTTCACCGTTGAGGCTGTTCTGCTCGGCGTTGGCTTCAAGAAAGCAGTTAAAGCAGCCGCATTAGTCTCGGATTCAGTGAAGTTCATCGGAACGCAAGGGAAGCTGATTCTCAAAGCTGTGGGTGATGATACGGAAGTTGAAACGGTCTTGACTCTTGAGGATGAGGTTCTCCTTGACATAACGATTGAGAAGGATGCAAAGACGGCATATGGTCTTAATTACTTAGAGGATATTGCAAAGAAGCTCTCAGATGGGCAGGAGCTCTTCTTGAAGTTTGGAAAGAACATTCCCCTGCTCTTGAGGTATCATGTAAGAGACGAAGGCTCCATCACGTTTCTGATCGCTCCGAGAGTCGAATGAGGAGGTGAAAGCATGAGTTCTGAAGCTGAAAAAGCTTTTTGGGCTTTTGTTGCCCAAGAGCGGGCTCAAGTCCATGTTGTTAAGGAGGAGCCAGCCAGTTTAGAGGACTGGCTTGAGCAGAAAATTGAGAAAGCCCTCGAAACTAAGGCAAGGCTGGAAAGAGAAGCCGCTGTTTTGAAGGCAAAGAAAGCCAAAGAGGAGCTTCACAAGGTTGAGAAGGACATCGAGTACTGGACTGGTTATGCGGATGCGCTTTCTGATGTCCTCACAAAGATGAGGGAGGTGTTCTGAATGCAGGTTAGGGGTTTTGAGCAGTTGAAGGTTTTAGAAGCCCTTGAGAGGGCTCCGTGTTTGGTTAGCGACCTTGTTCAGGAGCTCAGAATGCCAGCCAGCGAGGTAAAAGCCGTCTTAGAGCAACTGAGGATGAAAGGCGTTGTTGAAAGAGCTCCAAGCGGGTTCTACTACCTCAAGAGGGGTGAGGGAGCATGAAGCAGTTTTACTGTAAGATTTACAGTCCTTCGGAAGGGCCGATTGAGGAGTTTCTCATTTTTGCCAGCGATGATAAGAAGGCTGTGAAGGGCATGATTTCCTATTTAGCTCTTAAGATTCTCAGGGGAGAGGATGCTTATCCAGAAGATGCAAGATGGGCAGTGAAACCCTTGTGGATGGCATACAGGTCAGGCGAGCTCGAAAACGCTGAGGTCAGCCTGCTTGAAGTGTTCAAGGCAAAGGACCTTATGAGGGAGCTGGAGGCTGAATTGAAGAAAAAGCCAGTCACTAACCAGGCCACCTTCGCCGCGTGGGGGGTGAAAGCGTGAGCCCTGAACAGTTGGAGGAGCGCATCAAGGAGTTGAGCCTTGAGGAAGAAGTTGCGGTAAAATGGAGGGAATTGGTGGGGGAGTTCAATGCCTTGAAGGTGCAAATTCTCATCAAGGATGATGAATTGCCGGCGAATGCGGTCAATGTCCTTGATTTGGAGAGGCTTCAGGCCGTCTTGGAGGATGTGCCCGCTCCCACGAGAGTTTATGTCGATGGGAAAGTGTACAAGGTGAAACTCAGGAAACGCGTCTCGAGAGAGGAGTACAAAGCCTTCATGGGCAAGCTGGAGAGGCTTGGGAGAGCATGGTGGGACAGGAATGAGCGCGTCATCAAGGTGTTGAGGTACGAGGAGCGTGGGGAGGTAGAAGAAACGCCAGAAGTGCCAGTTATTGTCCCGGGCAGGGGTAAGGTAGGAGTAATGCGTGGGGGAGGGGTTAAGTGATGGCTTCCAGGGCTACTATGGTTTATAAGGCTCTTGATCTTGGCCCTTCATTGTATAAGCCATTTTTTGACTACATGCATAGGGAGTTGAAGAGTGCTGAGAATAGAATGCTTTTCAGTAGGGTAGTTGAAAAGTTGTTTCCTCAGCAGTTTAAGATGAGTGATGTTGATTCGATCCTCTTTAAAGTTGAGTGGAATAAATTTGGTAATGTCGTTGATGAGGAGCCTGTTGCGTTCTTTGAGCTGAAAAGAAAAAGTTGGAAGGTTGCAGAAGAAGCTTGGCTGAATGGAGAAATTGAGGTCAACGGAAAACAGTTTATAAGGCTTAGAAAACTTGCAAGAAGATTTAATGTCCCTTATTATTACTTTATGCAGGTTGGCAGTTATTTTGTTGTTTTTAACATTCTCTCAATTGATCCAAAATTTGAAGTAAGACATGAAGACAATGCACGGGACTTGTATGCAGTTATCCCACGAAAAGACGTCATCATTGCTAAAACTATTAACGACCTCAAAACAGACCTAAAACTCCTGCTCGAAGGGAGGTGATAGAGCGTGGCTAAAGAGAAAGCTCTTATCTTGAAGAGGAAGGAAGGGGATAGAATGCAGAGTATTTTTCAGTTTTACTATATTGAGGATGGCGAACTAATGACAAAGGGAACAATACAAGGATTTTCAGATGAGGATGAGGTTAGAGGGATATTCAAAGTGCTTTTAGAGAAATTTTTAGAGGGGGTGTGATGGGCATGATTAAGCATAAATACATATGCGTAAAATGCGGTGGGGAATTAACCACACGGCAACTTAAAACACTTACAAGGTGCCCGCATTGCGGGGCAAGATGGAAGAAG
>JAMOPD010000339.1 GCA_027064745.1 Thermococcaceae archaeon | reverse complement strand
ACTCCAACTTGGGCCAGCTCGTCTTCAACGAGCTGATAAAGCGCGGTATAAGGCCGAGGGAGATTCGCTTTAGGGAAGTCGGCCACATGATGGAGAAGTTCGGAATCCAGCCCGAGGTCGAGCACATAAAGCTCCTCCGCGAGGACTACAATGCCGCTGGCGGAAGGGAGATATTCCTCAGCTTCGAGGACGTCAAGAACGACATACTCATAGGCTTCCTCAGGCTTAGAATTCCGAGCGAGAAGGCCCACAGGAAGGAGATAAACTGCTGTCCCTCAGCCATAGTCAGGGAGCTCCACGTTTACGGCCCGCTCGTGCCGATTGGGGAGAAACCTAAGTATGAGTGGCAGCACCGCGGTTACGGAAGGGAACTGCTGGCCGAGGCGGAGAGAATTGCTCGCGAGGAGTTTGACGTTAAGAAGATGCTCGTCATCAGCGGTGTCGGCGTTAGGAACTACTACCGGAAGTTCGGTTACCGGAAGAACGGGCCTTACGTGGCGAAAAGACTCGATAGGGACTAATACAGACTTTGAAAAGAGCAGAAAAGACTGTGCTGAGAGAGGCTAGTTAATGACGATTTTAACACCATCAATCCATTTCTCTTTCCTTTCCGTCTTTTCAAATTCCCAGTTTACTCTATATGCCGAGCCGTTCACATTTACAACCCAGTCATGTGGGTCAAGAATCACCATCAACGGCTTTCCTTCAGTTTCAACGCTCAGCACCGAAGAACCGTTGAGGAAAATTCTTTTTGTAATGTTTTCCTTAGATGTTATAATTTCAACTTCAAGAGGCATTGCAAAGCCCTTATTTTCAGTTATGTTCAGTGTCAGGCTGCTTTGAGTGAGCTTTAGGCTGGAAACCGTGAAATTCGGATAGTCAGCTGTGTAAAACCACTCTTTGAAAAACCAGTCTAACCTTTGCCCACTTATGTTTTCAAATATTTCTCTGATTAGGTTTAAAGTTTTATCCATATCGGTGCAGTTCTTGACATGGCACACCTTAAGGAGCTTCCTGAGCCCTTTGAAAAAGGTTTCATTCCCTATGACAAACTGGAGGGAGCGGAGAGCGAAGCCGCCGCGGTAGTAAAGGTTGATGAACTGATCTCTGTTAACAGTCTTTATCTTGCTTATTGGTGTTTCATCCTTTGAGCTGAGACATAATGCCTCCCATTTGTCAAGCTGTTCAGGGCTTAAGCTGTAGAGAGAGGATGTGTAAACGGCAAAGGGCTCATTGAGGATTCCAAGGTTGGCATACATGGCAAACCAGTTGTGGGCAACCTCATGCGGGATGACCTTTTTGAATTGAGTTCCCAGCGCTCCACCGTAGAGTCCATATCCCTCATATTCGCTCCGATGCCCCTTAAATCTTATGTAAATCAGCTCATCATAGGGGTAAGGTATGAGGAATAAACCTCAATGATTTTTGCAAGCTCATTCGTCACGTTTCCTTCATCGGTGAGCGCTATTACCTTCACATTTCTGCCATCGATTTTGACTGTTTTCCTATACACCCCCCATCTTCCCAGCAGAATGTATAATTTCTCACCGCCGCTGCTCTTCTCTGGAAGGAAAGGCCTGTATTTCCTCTCGGCAATCTTTATGATACCTGCGAGGGTATAAGGTGGGGGATATGAAATTACCTTGGCTGTAACTGTAAAGTTTCCCTTCAGCTTGGGAATTGGCATAAATGCTTCAGGAGGGAGGTAGAAGTATTTTTCTGTTGATTTCATGTGCCATCCAATAGGATCTCGCATGTTAATATCGAGCATGGGCTGGTATCTTGAGATGTAGAAGAGCTTAATTCGCTGAACAGGGGTTATGTCAAGAAGCAGAAGTTTATGCTCTCCGTAATGTAAGCCTCTAATGGTCACTTCTGCACCATAGACTTCAATCCTCTCAATGCTCATGTTGAGGACTGGGGAGCTTTCAATGAGCATGGCGAGGTGTGCTGGAGAGTTGAGAGAAAGTTTTATATCCTCAATTCCGTTAATGGTGGCATTCCATCCATCAAAGGCTATATCAAGGCTTATCCTGACAGCTGCACCACTCACTGAACTACTCTGCTCGAAAACATTGTCTACCTCTGAGAATTTGATGCCCTTGAAAACTGTTAACGGAGTGTAAGTTAGAAGTATGACTATTAAAACTGCAGAGATTATTACTACTGTGAGACGCATGATGCTCATTTCCATTCAGGGATATTTAAAAGTTTTTGAGATCTCTTTAATATCATGAGATTCAGGCCAAGACCCTTCAAGGAGGAAGTAAATTTTGAATGCAAATTCTGCATAGACTGCTGCAGGGGTAGGTTTATTTACCTGACACTTGGAGATATAGAGAGAATTGCAAAGCACGGGCATGATCCTCAGGATTTTCTTATGCTAACCTTCGAAGGCGGGAAGACCAGGTTTGTTCTGGCATACAGAGAATGGGATCTCGGTTGCGTTTTTCACGACCCTGAAACAGGGAAATGCAGAATTCATGAGTACAACCCTCTGGTGTGCAGGATATACCCTTTCATGGTTTCGAGAAAGCCTCTGGGAGTTGAAGGGGAGGAGCCCTTTGAATATAAAGGAGAAAAGTTCTGGCTGTATTATGATGAGAGCTGTCCTGGAGTTGGAGAAGGCAATGAAGCAATAACACCTGAAGAAATAGCGGAGCTGGGGATTCGATTTGAAAAGGAAATGGAGAGAACAAATTTAGATGAATTTGCAGAACTAATTAAAAGCGAAAGGTAAATATATTTTAGAGAAGAGAAATCTAAATATGAAGGATATTCGGGGCTACCTCCTCCTTGTAATCTTTGTTATCCATGGGATAATAAATATAAGATTTTTTGGATTCATCCCGGTAATATTCACGGTTATAATTCCAAGCATGCTGTATCGCTATATTGCATGGGCTCTCCCATTTCTTCTGCTAATGTATTTTCTACTTGGGGCAGCATCTGTTTATTACATCAGCAATAATCCGAGACGTGCGTTCTTTTACGGTGAAGTGTATTTCCTTTTTGGATTCTCTGGCTCACTGGCTGCCACCGTGAAGAACTTCCCAAATTTAGAGATGCTGTATCTATGGGCTCTGAGTTCGATTTTTGGCGCTGTTCTTTTGTGGTCACTTAGGAAAGAGGGAGCTAACTTAAATCCTCTGGCTGTTTACATGGTTATAGCATTACTTGTGGTATCTGGCCTTTTTACATTCATAACATCCTCATGGTTAGCTGAAGATTATTATGCGCACATGGATATCGGAGAGGGCATTTCCAAAAATGCGAGTAAGGTTGTAGGACATCCGGTTCAAGTGCCTCCTCCGAATCTCACCAATTCCTCGGGCTAACCTTTTAGGCCGACAGAAGAAGTTGTAACGGTGTGTGGGATGGAGAAAAAACTCAGATACAGGCGTGCTTCATCGTGGGAGTTTGAGTTGATACTGAGAGAGGCTGAAAAATATGGAGAACTTAAGCATGATTTTTTTGCTGTCGTTGAGGGCAGATTCAGGGATGTCTATGCTGTGAATGAAGAAGTTTGGAGGGAAATCGAGAATCTCAAAATAAAGCCCTACTCCTATGGAACGTTTGTAGGAACCATAAAGGTCGATAAAAATCTTATTGAAAAATTTTATCCAAATGTTGAGTTTTTCTATTTTGTTGATGTCATCAAGAATTACGCTGTTTTAACGCCAAAAGCGGGTTTTCTATTCACAACTGGCAAAGATGTGCCTAGAAGCGGTGTGAGAAAATATGTATGGCAGGGGACAAAGAAGTTGGTAATATTCGATGAAAATGGAGTTATCCTTGGAATAGGGAGAATAAATCCTGAAAGCAAGAGGAAATTTATACTGAATATTACTGATATTGGAGAGTTTATACGAAGAGCTCGCAGGATAAGTTAAATAGCCGCTTAATAGTTATACCGGATTATCAAGCGCTCCCCAGTTATCCTGACAGTATGTGAGCAATACATCGTAAGTTTTATAAGTCATGCTGATTAAATAACTATTGGTAACTAAAAATGTCTGGAGGTGATACCCGATGAAAAGAGTGAAGACAGGAATCCCTGGGATGGATGAAATTCTCCACGGTGGAATCCCAGAGAGAAACATCATTCTTCTCAGCGGCGGACCGGGAACCGGAAAGACAATATTCAGCCAGCAATTTCTGTGGAACGGCCTCGGGATGGGCGAGCCTGGCATTTACGTTGCCCTTGAGGAGCACCCCGTTCAGGTAAGGCAGAATATGGCCCAGTTCGGCTGGGATGTGAGGAAGTACGAGGAAGAAGGCCTTTTTGCGATGGTTGATGCCTTCACCGCCGGAATCGGCAAGAGCAAGGAGTACGAAAAGTACATCGTCCACGACCTGACCGACATCAGGGAGTTCATAGACATCCTTAGAACAGCGGTCAAGGATATTGGAGCTAAAAGGGTGGTTATAGACTCGGTTACGACGCTCTACATCAACAAGCCCGCGATGGCGAGGAGCATCGTCATGCAGCTGAAGAGAGTTTTGGCCGGTTTGGGAGTTACGAGCATACTCGTGAGCCAGATAAGCGTCGGCGAGCGCGGCTTTGGAGGGCCGGGCGTTGAGCACGGCGTCGACGGCATAATAAGGCTTGATTTGGACGAGATTGACGGCGAGCTTAAGCGCTCATTGATAGTGTGGAAGATGCGCGGGACGAGCCACAGCATGAGGAGGCACCCCTTTGAGGTGACGGACAAGGGGATAGTGGTTTACCCGGACAAGGTGCTCAAGATGAAGACTATCGTCAGTATAAGGCCTGGAGTCTGAAAACTGAAAGGGGGGTGAGGGAAATGGAGGTTCCGCTGAACCCGATTGGGAGGGAGGAGATACACAGGCTCGAGAGCATACTACTCTTCGCGACGCTCTTCAGGCCCGAGGTTATAGAGCTCATAAAGGACCCGGCCGAGAGGCTTACCTGGGTGGACAGCTTGGCGGTAGCCGCTGGAGCGATAGCGAGGGAGAAGGCTGGTATGACCGTCAGGGAAATAGCTGAAGAGCTTGGCAGGACGGAGGCGACGATAAGGAAGCACCTTAAGGGCGAGACTAAGGCGGGCCAGCTCGTCAGAGAAACTTATGAGCTCATAAAGCAGGGCAAGCTCGACGAGCTCGTGAAGAACGTTGAGGTTTTGGCTAAGGGCGGTCAGGTCATTGCCCTCGAGGAGTACGAGAAGCTCAAGAGGGAGAAGGAGGAGCTCGAGGAGAAGGTCAAAGCCCTTGAGGGGGAGAACAGAGAGTTCAAAGCAAAGGTCGAGAACGTGAGGAAGATACTGGGCGATGCCCTTGAAAGGATAAGGGAAATAGAGAAACTGCTGTGACTTATCCTTCTCCATTTTTCCTATCAAGTTTTTCTTCCCATGTGAGGATCATGTGGGTAAATGTATTGTCATCTTCTTCTATGCCCCTCTTTATTTCAGAGACGTGGGCGTATTCGGCTTTAATTGCATCGAGTATGTAATCCACAGCCTTTTCAGGATCAGCCGTCCCACCGCATGTATAGACATCTATAGCGGCATATCTCTTCTCAGGCCATGTGTGAATGGATATGTGGGACTCAGCAACTATAACCATGCCGCTCACACCTGTAGGGGAGAACTTAAAAAAGTAACTTGCTTTAACTTCCATGTTGCCAATTTTAGCAGCTTCAAGGAAAATTTGTCTTATTCTGTCAGCGTTCTGGAGTATTTCCTCATCGCAGCCTGCCGCCTCGACAACATAGTGGAATCCTATCGTCTCCATGGCTCTCACCTATTCCCAACTTTCCACACTTGCCTTTTAAACTTAAGCCCCATGTAGATAGAAACGATTATTAGATGAGCTGACCATTAATTTTAAAACTCATTACCTCCAACTATCGAGCACAGAGAAATTCAGTGTTATGTAAAATCTTTAAGAGGGGTGTGATTATGGCAAAATCCAAGGCTAAAACTAAAGCCAATAAGAAAAAGCGGCAATCTGTCACAGAGGACATGCGACAGAAAAAACAAAAAAAGCTAGGGTTCCTTGTGAGAATGAATCATAGGACCATGATGATGATACCGTTAGCAATTTTTATCATCGCCGCTTTATTGCTTACGGTTCATTTTCCAACACTTGGAATTGACCTTCAGGGTGGTGTTGTTGTAACAGCGTATGGAGTTAATGCGAATCCCGATGATCTAGCTAAATATGTAAGCAAAGAAATTGGTACTCAAGTTAGAGTTGAGAGTTTTTCTGGTATAAGCCAGAAAGGTGTTAGGATATACGCTCCTGTGGGAACTGACCCAACTAAAATAATAAAAGTCATGAGGGTAAAGTATCCAAATGCAGAATACAACCCTAGTGAGGTTCAACCTACTTTTGGTAAGATCGCCCAGCAGCAGGGTATTAAAGCGATTATATTTGCCTTCCTTGGAATGGCTGTTGTGGTCTTCCTTTTCTTCAGGAACCCTGTATCATCGAGTGCTATCGTTTTTTCCGCCCTATCCGATATGACAATAGCTCTTGCATTGATGTCTCTTTTTGGAATCCAATTGACCACTGCAACAATTGCAGCATTGCTGATGCTTATTGGTTACACTGTTGACAGTAATATCCTTCTGACAACACGTCTGCTGAAGCGAAAGGAGAACACTGTAGAGGAAGCCTACCTCTCAGCGGTTTCAACAGGTTTCACCATGAGCACAACAACACTTGGTGCCCTTGTAGTATTGCTCGCAGTATCAACCTCTCAGGTTATAGACAGCATTGCGATAGTTCTAATATTTGGTCTTCTAGCGGATTTCATGAATACATGGATATTTAATGCAGGAGTACTGAGGTGGTACCTCCTCCGCAAGGATGCAGGGAGGGTTAAAAAATGAGAAGAAGAAAAAAGAATCTGCTTAAAAACTGGAGAATCATGTTCTTGACTTTGGTGTTGATAGGTTCAATTGCCACTCTTGTGGTCAGGCCTCTGACGTATGGAATTGATATTAGTGGTGGAGTTGCCCTCGTTGTGGAGACAGAGAAACCCGTCTCATCCAACGTTATGAACACCGTCGTTATGTCACTACAGAACAGGCTCAACACATTCGGTGTCAAAGATATAACCATAGAAGCTCAAGGAAATCAGATAATCCTTGTTAAAGTTGCCAATGTAAGCACAGCGGAACAAGCTCAAGGGATAAAACAGGTTATTGAGCAACAGGGTGTTTTCTATATGGAGTTTTTAGGTACTGTATTTGCAACTGGAAAAGATGTTGAACAGGTATTTCCATACAGGATTGAGGAAAATAAATGGGAAGTTCCGTTTAGAATATCGAAAACCGCCGCTGAAAAGTTTGCAGAACTTGCTAAAGGAAAGGCTGGATATCCAGTCGACTTTTTCCTAGATGTGCCTGAGAATTCTCTCATGGTCATGCCGAAGAACATTTACGACAAGATGAACAGCACGGACTTCAATTCCAAAGCTCCAACAGCTCCTACCTTAATGGAGAGAGTCATAAAAGCATTCCACATAACTCCTGTGGTGTATAACAATCAAAGTGCGGATAAAATAATTGAAATGGGCAAGACTCTGAAAAAGGATAAGATTGTGTTGATTAATGTTAATGACAAAGTTGCAAAGGCTGTTGAAGAAAAAGCCACTTCTGAAAAT
>JAMOPD010000338.1 GCA_027064745.1 Thermococcaceae archaeon | reverse complement strand
AGAAATCCCGACCTCCCGAAGAATAGCCCGAAGGAGACCTGTTTTCAGGCTCTTATGGAGCGGAACTGTTATTATCCTCCCTGTAGGGCCGAGGAGAATAACATGAGAACCCTTCTGACGGACAGGGTAGTAACTCAACTTTCGAAGGACTTTGATAGTTTCTTGGCCAGAAATGTCCCTCGGTAGTTTTGTCATAGGGGCACTTCAACAATATGACTCTCCCCTGAGCGGACGAATTTTTTCATAGTCTTTCCAAGTTCCTTCTCTTCAAGCACTTCAAGATAAAGCTCAATGGCTTCTTTTATGTTCTTTAAGGTTTCTTCCTTCGTTTCACCTTGACTGAAGCAACCCGGGAGAGCCGGAACATAGGCAACGTAACCACCTTCAGGCTGAGGTTCAAGAATGACCTTAAACTTCATCTTTCCATACACCTCAATCTTAAGCTCACAAAAGGAGCTAATTAAGTTTTCTCTAACTGACCTTTCCGTGCCTTAACTGAAAGCTCCTCCCGGAACTCTAATCCTCTCTTATGACTATCTCTATCTTCCTCCCCTCCCGGTATCCCTTCATCGCCGATAACATGCCTTTTATCGTTTTCTCTACCAGCTCCTGTACCCAGCCTTTCATCGGCAGAACCTTGCCATCAATTTTAACGGTGACCTTCGGCTTTGAACTTAAAACAACGCAATCCTTTAGAGTTTTCTCACCATTAACTATCATCCTTGCCATTTCGGCGCATTTAAATCCACACATTCCGCAGTCTATGTTGGGAAGCATGAATGCTTTCTCCTCGATTAAACCAGCAAGCTTTTCTGGGTTCCTTATAACGGGAAGGCCATCAGCTTCCCTTATCCCCTCATTTGCTAAGAGCCCGCTGACTGCTATGGCAAGGCCATCATTCAGTTCGGAGACGTCTTTCATGCTTTTTGCACATATAACCTTGGGGACGTGCTTTATCGATTTAAATCCCTCCATTAGCAGGAAATCAACATCTGGCATAACGGAGAAAAAGGCGTTTATATCCTTAGATTTGAACAGAAGCGCATCGGTATCGTGAGCTTTTATGAGGACATAGTCAGCAATCCTCGAAAAGCGCCAGCTGTCTGTACCTTTCTCATCAAATTCAGTGTGCATGCTTTTTGCTATACCTACCTTATATCCCCGCTCCTTCAGAACCTTGGCAACAGCCTCAATTGTGGTCGTTTTGCCGCTCTTTTTATACCCCACAAAGGCAACTGCTTTCATTTTGATCACTCCAGACGCATGAGCCATGTTACATCATCAATTTTCACCACAAGTTCCTTTCCCCTGTTGCCGACTATGTCTGCAACATCTTTAAGTATGAGAATTTCCTCATCGAAATCTTTCAGAATGCCTGTGAATGAACTCTCGCTCCCAACCGCCAGAGCAACTCGCTTGCCTTTCCATTTTTTAAGGGTTTCATCGAGCAGGAACATCTTGTCTCCCATTTTACCACCCGGAGAGATGGGATAATCCTAAGTTGGCTCTGAGCCAAAGCCTTATTAAATTTTGGGTATGATCATAGATACTGTTCAGCCATCAAATCATGCAAAAGTCTATAAGCCTTTTTATCTTTTCTCCTCTGGTGGTACAATGAGGTTCGTCACTAAGAGTGAAGCTATCCGAGATGCATTTATATCGGAGCTCAGGGGTGAGGGAATAGCATTTGAAGTGAAGGAAAAACTTGGCTATGATGCATTTGTAGGATACACACTTGAGGGAACGCTGGATGAGATTGGAGCAAAGATACAGGCAATGGAGGACGAGATAGGGGATAAAGATGCCATAATGGCGGGTTTCCTCACTTTTAAAGAGCAGCTTGCTCATGTGCTGGAACACTTAAGAAAGGGAGAGAGATTTGAGGTATTGCTTAATGAAGGCTTCTGGGTTGGGGATATACTTGATCAGCTTGCGAGAAATGAGGCACTTGATGTGGGTGAGGTTATCAGGCTGAAGGAGGATGTAGATATTTCAAAGCTCCGTTTCCAGTTTAAATTCCCCTTTGAGCTTGCAAAAAGCCCCGAAGAAATTGAGAAAATTGCAAAACAGTTTGCTTTTGTTAACCTGCTTATGGAGTATGAGATTGAGATAAAAGAGTTGAATATAAGGCAGATAAACAAGGCAGTGCAGATAGCTGGTAAATATTTCAGTGAAGAAGAGCTTCTTAAGGTGTATTTTGCTTTGATATCGAGAGGGATAGTGGCAAATGAAATTCTGAAAGCCTTAGGAAAGGAAAAGTTCCCGGTAGAGAGTATTGTGAGGAGTTTCACGCAATCAGCACCAATTGAGATTCCAACTAAAAAGGGTACATTAGTCATAAGCTATACCAAAAAAGCCGTTGAAGAAGTCCTCAAGCTTCTTGAGAAGGAGGGATACATTGATATCAAGGCAGGAAAAGTTAGAAAGCTCCGCTCCCTTTGATTTTTATCGATTTTTGGAATTGCGGGTTCTAAGGGTAAAAAGTTCAAGACAGATCAACATTAGAATTCCTCCAATTTTACTGGCTAGTGCCACTACATTGGTATTATCAACCTAACCTTGGCTTCTTTATACTGCCAGTTATCACCCAGCTCAACAATCTCCTATGCATGGTGATAAACCGGACTCTTGTCCCGCTATTTCAACATCCATTATAAAATTATCAATAATAAGTATAATCAAACTCTAAAAAGTTTTTACCTTTCATTTGTATATGTTGAAGATTAGAGAGTTCTACCTTGGTTGTGCCTGCTTAAACGCCTGTATGAGCAACCACTTGGCATGTACAAGCATCCAAACCAATCTTTAATGATGAGAACTAGGGTGAGTTTTTTTTATTTGTCAATATGACAAAATAAATAAGAATAAGACTTAATGAGATGCTTTTAATTGAAAAATGTTTAAATTGATATTTTGTATTAATATTTTTTAGATTTTAAGTAATACTACTAATCATTTTATAGTACTAAAATATATATTGCAACTTTGCTATTATCTTTTGTATTATATACAAAATATCGTAAAGAAGCTATATAAATCACACACATTTAAAACCCCCTGGTGGGCTTAAATGAATAGGCTTAACTGGTGGTATTTGAGTCTGGTAGTTGCGGCATATATGATAGGACTCGGGAACATATGGAAATTTCCAGCATTGCTATTGAAACATGGCCTCGGTGGTTTGGTTGTCTATATGGTTATGGTTGTGCTGATGATACCCTTGATTGCTGTCGCCATGGATAGCACTAAACACAAAAGATATGAACTCTTGGAGTATTATCTTAAGGAATACAATAAACCTGCTTTTGGATTCATGTTTTTCCTGTTTGATCTTATATTGATTTCATATTATACACTAGTTGGGGGTTGGACAATAACCTCCCTCTTTATTAAAGACGTCTCGAGTAGCTTTACAGGTAATTTGATAAGCTTGGTTTTGGTATTTATTATACTCTCGCTAATACTGTTGCGTGGGAGAGAAAGAACATTGGATATAATGGTGATATCCGTTGGACTATTCTTTATTGCAATACTGTTTGTGGTCCCGGTGATACATATCAAAATCGGAACATTAAAAGTTTCCTATGCAGCATCCGAATGGCTCAAACAAGCTTTTGCTTGGAGGGGAATAACACTTGATACTGTAGGAGATATGGCACAACAGGCGGCATATTCCCTAAGTTTAGGTATGGGTTTCTATCTCATCCTTGGGGAATTCCTACCTGAAAATATTTCACCTGTAAAAATAGCTGCAATTGGAGCTGTTCTTGATACACTGGCATCATTAATCGCAACTTACATGATCACAATGATATTGGCTCTAAATCCAGGGGTTCCAATTGAAGGAACAGCCTTGCTTTTTAAAGGTCTGCCAAATGTTTTAACTTATGGTCTTAACGCAAAATTTCTTCTGTATCTAATTAATGTCTCAATATTTCTTGCTGCATTGTCAAGCATGATCCCCATAGGTGAAACAATATTGAGGGCATATGAAGAGCTTTCAAAAATGGATAGGGATAAGGCTGTTCCTATCGTTATGGGATCAGCCTTTGTACTCGGCTTACTTTCAATAGTCGGCTTGAACTTGGTTCATGTGAATACTATTGGAATACTAGATGGAGCAGTTTCAACTTTCGTCCTCTTTGGTGGTATTATAGCTGCATGGGCTGTCATTGAGAGAAGAGAATACATTACAAAGGGTCTTCATGAGGCCTCATATATTGGTATCATCATTATCGGCATCTTGGGTTTATATTCATTATACCATTTGGTCATAAGTGGACAGTACGTTGCAGTGATAGTCCTCATAACCCTAATAATACTATCACTTGGTCTAAACGGATATCTCAGAAAGTTTCTTACGAGGTGAATTTTTCATTTTTATTTTGCAGAAAATTTTATTATTGACTTTTGCTAAAACATTATGGTGGTCCAGTGAAACGGATAGCTTTGCTATTTCTTGTTTGGACACTAATGATAATACCTTCTGTCAGTGCTGATGGTATCTGGTATACAAGCGGCCAGATGGAGTACTGGCATCTCCTAGATGAGAGAGCCCAAATGGGGGCCATTTACTACACCAACGGGACTGAAGAGTTGTATCTAAGCGTCTGGCTTGATAATTACAGTCAAAGTCTTTTCTGGATTTTTCCGGTACCTGCTGATCCGAGACTGGTTAATATAAGCATCTCCAAGGAGTTCCCATCCTTTGGTGGAGTCAGTTATGAAAGTTATGTTAAAAGAAAGATTAAAGAGGGTCTAACGGCAGTAGCAATGACAAATTCATACGTTCTTCCGTTTTATACGGGTCTTGCTGGGAGACCCTCCAAAACAGAGGTTTATAAAGTGTTCCATGGAAGTGGAATTCAACTAGAGGTGATTTCTGCAAACGATACCCAAAGTTTGGAGAAATATCTCTCTACTCTAGGTTTTATTATTCCTAAGGAATTAGAAACACAGCTTAAATATTATCAGGGGAATTATTCCCTTGTTTTATATTATGTAACCAACATGACAAAGGCAAAAAAGGCCTATGGGAATTTATTTGCTGTAAGGGTTACTTTCCCTACAGAAAAAATTTACTTCCCTCTCAGGCTCACGAGTGTCTATGGAAGGGTTGAGATACCGATAGCAATATTTATTGAGGGATTTGTGCAACCTGAACTTTACGAAGGCCTAAATGCCAAAGTTGATCATATGGTGCAATACACATATGAATGGGGAAATCCACATATAACCAGAAAATACACGAGAATAGAAATAGCCACTCAGGCATTGCATCTCAAAGAAGATTTATGGATCAAACCCGAAGAGCCGACTAGAATAAGAGTAATTGAAATTCTGGACAGCGTTTCAAAACCCATTTCGGTGTTGCTTTTTCTTCTCATTCCTGTCATGTTAAGCCTGATCCTCGGCAGGATTATCTTCGGAAGATGGGGTATGAATTTTGCCGTGTTAGGCACATTTAGCTATCTGGGGGTTACATCATTTATGCTGGCAGTTCTTTACACCCTAATTTTCAAGAAAAAGATAGAGAACTGGATTGGGGGATTTCTTGCAATTACGATGGGGTTATTGTTAATGACCGGACATCTAAATGCGTTGATTCCAGTGGCTTTATTTTCTTTAATAGCACCACTGGTGGGAATTGTAAATCTAATCCTAAACAGAAGAGTGGGATTTTTCAGTTTAACCTTCTTTATTTTGCATTTCAGCGTGATTTTATGTTTTGTTGTGCGGTTCTAATTTCCTAATCCAGTGGATTTTTGCTTTGCCATTTTTTTCTAGCCATTTCAAGAGTTCTTGGGCAAACTCAAACTTCTTCCGTTTGGATTCCCATACAGGCACATGCTCCTTCAGATAGGGTTTGCTCCATCTACCAACCATTTCTCCAAAATCAAAGCCGATGAGTGTTATCTCTCTAGCTCCCAAAGCTTCAGCTAAAAAAACAGCCCTATCCCCGTCAGTAAAGCCGCCGAAGTTGTGCACTATGTCGAGAGGTTCTGTCTGGCATGTACCGAGGACTCTCTTAAGCTGGGGAGCATACTTTTTGATTGCTTCAACGTTATCTCCGTGGGCATGAACAACAACAAACGCACCTCGTCTGTTGGCTTTTACTATATCCTGAAACCTACCATCAAGGTCGGTTACAATTATATCTGGGGTTATCCCGAACTCGAGAAGGGCTGATGTAGCTCCATCTGCCGCTATTTTGGTTCCATCCTCAAAGGTATATTCTGGCAAAATCCTCTCTAAACTTGGTCCTGCTCCAAATACATAGGCTTCCTTCCTAATGATTGAGCGTAGGCTTTTGGGCTGGATATAGTTTCCCCTCTCCATCAGTAGAGCCCTCAACACAAAAGAAGCTTTTCTATCTTCTTCAATGCTGAATCCCATTTCCCGCACGATTTTTTTGTAGAATTCTGCCCATTCTGCCCATCGCATAATAGTCACTCATGTTGTGATGATATATAGATATTTCTTCCAAGTCTACAATATTTCGAAAAACAAACCTTGAACAATAATTCATCCAACATTTTAACATCTGTACATCACAAAAGATTTAAATGCAGTACTGCTCCTAAATATACATTGGTGAATGCCATGCGTAAATCATATATCTCTCTGTTGCTTGTTGGCCTTTTTGTTTTTTCAGTGGTTGCCAGCGGATGTATAAGTGGAACTTCACAAAGTAGTACCACATCCTCTCCATCTGAAAGTTCGTCCACAGGGGCAACAACCCAAACAACTGCTGCGGAGCAGTTAATAATAGGTGTAACTGACAAAGTAACCGATATTGATCCGGCTAATGCGTACGACTTCTATACTTGGGAGGTTCTCAACAACGTCATGGAAGGGCTTGTAAAGTATGAGCCCGGAACGCTGAAAATAGTGCCTGGTCTCGCGGAGAGCTGGGATGTTAACGACAACTCAACGGTATGGACGTTCCATCTGAGAAAAGGTCTCAAATTCGATGATGGAACTCCATTCACAGCTAAAGATGTCGTGAGAAGCATAAACAGAGTAATGACAATAAAAGGAGATCCATCATGGCTTGTAACAAGCTTTGTGGACAAGGTTGCGGCAAAGGATGACTACACCGTTGTTTTCTATCTGAAGCACCCCACAGCTTACTTCCTTGCGCTTCTCACAACACCACCATACTTCCCAGTCAGTCCAAAGTATGACAACGACAAGATCGACAGCGATGCCACTTACGGTGGAATTGGTCCGTATAAAATAGTCAAGTGGGTTCGTGATCAGGAGCTCGTCCTTGAAGCAAACCCCTATTACTATGGTGAGCAGCCGAAGACCAAGAAGATTGTAATCAAGTTCTACAACGATGCCTCCACTATGAGGCTTGCACTCCAAAATGGTGAAATTGACATCGCCTGGAGAACCCTCAGACCCACAGATATAGAGAGCCTAAAGCAAGGAGGAAAATACAACATTATAGAGATTCCGGGAGCATTCATCAGATACGTGTGTCTCAACACAAAGGTTGATCCAACAAAGAACGTTAAAGTTAGGCAGGCTCTTGCAGCAGCTGTAGACAGGAGTGAAATCGCGAAGATAGTCTTCCACAACACGGTTTCTCCGCTCTATAGCATGATACCGAATGGCATGTGGAGCCACAAAG
>JAMOPD010000337.1 GCA_027064745.1 Thermococcaceae archaeon | reverse complement strand
CGAGATGGATGAGCTTAATGTCGAGCTGTCTCACGAGCTTAGTGACAAAGAACTTAGAGAGCGTGAGTTCAGGCTATATGCATGCAGAAGGGTTCTCTAAAGCTTGGACAACTTATAACACTGGAAGTTTTGTGAAATGATGAGAAAATTACCGTTAAAATGCCTCTCAGAGAAAACCCAAACACAAAAAGGGAAGCCACGATGCTCACTCCCCGCATATTAGATCAGGTCGTATTTTTTAAACTCCGAGGTGAGCTCCTTAACGGCCCTCTTGATGTCCTCCTCCGTTCTGGCACCAGAAACTACCACCTTTCCGCTGTTGAATATAAGGATTGTCATTCTGGAGTTTTTGACCCTGTAGACCACACCTGGAAAGATTTCAGGCTCGTACTCCACGTTGGGGAGGGTTAGTGCAACGATGTCAAGGTCGAGCGTCCCAAAGCCCAAGTCGCCGGCAGCCACGATGTTCTGAACCTGTATTTCAGGCTCTCCCCTGAACTTCATGCCCATAGATTCCAGCGTTCGTTTGAGCTTCTCAGTAGCTTTCCTAATCGTTTCAACGCTCTTTGCCCCTGTGCAGACGAGCTTTCCGGAGTAGAATATCAAAAACGTCACCCCGAAGGACTCCATCTTGTAAACGGCTCCCGGAAAGATGTCGGGGTTGTACTGCACGGAGTTCAGTTCATTTGCCACCTTCTCAACGTCTATCCCACCGTGTAGGTCGATGGAAGCCACTACGTTTTCAACCCTGAGGGACATTTTACTCACCACATTAAAGTTCGCAATGGAACCTTAACTTTAACGGAAGCTCACCTGCCGTTTTTAGTTTACGCTCATGTATGTATTCTGGTTGATGTTGGTTCTGAAGGCCGCCCTAACGCCAGAAAGTCCAAATAATCCCGCAACCACCTGAAGCTAACACCACGATACTTCTTCAGAAAACTGTGCTCCTTTTCACGAGTGTTAACATGAACCTCGCCACGTGCAAACTCCCAGAATGATTAATTCGCTCCATCCTTCAGAGAATCATAAATGGAGTACTTGGCAGTAAAAACCTTCAGTTCCCCACAATCCTCGCCGCTTGAACTTCTGAGGAGGTTCTCTGGTGCTTTTATGTGACATTGACCACTTTAATGCCACAATATAGGGTAGTTACTCCCTCCGGCTAGTTTGCCTGATTATTCTGTAGCATCCTTCGGGGCCAGACAGGATTTTAGTGGCGATTCTAGCAGTTAATCTTAATAGATTGTACAACTTCACAGGTGGCGGGAACTAAGGTAAAAATTTATATATCAGTATTACATTTTTTTGTCTGGGTGTTACCATGAAAGTAAAAATAGTCTTCGGCATAATACTGGTGGCCTTAGTTCTTATGAGCCAAAATGTAGCATTAGCCTCCTCTAATGATGAGAAACCTCTAGTAGTTGTGTCTACAACTGTTTTAGAGAGTATAGTCAAGGACTTGGCCGGAGATAAAGTTGACGTTTTAGTTCTAGTTAGTCCAGCTGTATGTCCAGGACATTATGATGTAAGACCAAGTGATGTTTGGGCAGTAAGTAATGCAAAATTAATTCTTTACCATGGATTTGAGCCCTGGGTAGAAAAACTGGTTAAGGCTTCAAAGTCTAAAGCTGATGTTGTTAAAGTTCCTGGACCTTGGAACACTCCAGACGCCCTCAAGGAGAGATACAGGGATGTAGCTAAGATTTTAGAAGAAAAGCTTGGTATTTCAGTTCAAGAAAGACTTAGTGAAAAATTGAATGAAATCAACGAAGTTTCCAATGAACTTAAAGCTAAGGCAGAGGCCTACAATTTTAATGAGGTAAATGTAATTGTCATGGAATGGCAAAAGTCTTTTGTTGAATGGCTTGGTTTTAATATTGTTGCTACTTATCCCTCTCCAGAAAAGCTTTCTACCAAGGATATTGTTGAATTGGAGAAAAAAGCAAGGGAAGAAAATGTTCTTTTAGTGATAGATAATCTTCAAAGCGGAGTTTCCTTTGGACAAAATTTGGCATCTCGTATTGGGGCAGTTCATGTTACATTGACTAACTTTCCTGGGAATGCCCCTAATGTCAACACAGTATTGGATGTTATGAAATATAATACAGAAAACCTAATCATTGCAGTAAAAACCGCAAAAGAGATACAAGAAAAGAATGCTCTTAAAGAAAAGCTTTCAACTTACAAGACTCTCGCAATCGTTGGAATATCCTTAGTGATTATTGAGGCTTTAGTGATAATCTTTATTAGGAGGAGGTGAGAGAGATGCTCTCTTTGAAAGATGCCGGAACTTTTCATGGGCATCTTGGCCCTTATTTAACAATAGGCTACATGGCTGGAGTATTTGCATCAGAAAAGTTAGAGCAAAAGACTGAATTTGACCTAGAAGCATGGGTGATGGTGCCAGGAAAAACCCCATACACTTGCATAGTTGATGGAGTTCAGTGCTCCTCTAAGTGTACCCTTGGGAAGGGGAACATTCATGTAATAGACAGTCCAAAATTCGAAATCAAGTTCAAAAACAAGAAAACAGGTAAAGAGATCAGATTAAGGATAAAAAGAGAAGTTCTTGAAACGATAGATGAATATGGGGAGGATATGGAGGGAGCAGTGAAGTGGATAAGGTCAAAAGCTTTGCAGGAGATATTCGAGATAGTAGAATAGCCCTCTACATGGAAAATGTTTCAACCCTTTATGCAGGAGAGAAAAAGCCCTCCATCTTTAATATTTCTCTAAAAGTCAGATATGGCGATTTTTTACTCCTAACTGGTCCGAACGGCGCTGGAAAAACAACGCTAATTGAGACAGCATTGGGACTGCTGAAAATCATTTCTGGAAGAGTCCTCTTGTTTGGCTATCATATCCCCGAAGAAAAGTATAAAGCATTACATTTTGTAAGTTATGTTCCTCAAGACTTCATGAAAAGCCCCTTGGAACCTTACACTGTAAAGGATGTTGTTGCAATGGGCCTTGCATCGAGAAAGGAGCCTTTTGAGAAATTGAGCAGGGAAGAAAGGAAAAAAGTGAAAGAAGTCCTTGATATTGTCGGAGTAGGTGAGCTTATCAATAAACCAATAGGGAAACTAAGCGGTGGACAACAACAAAGAGTAATAATTGCGAGGGCTCTGGTAAGAGATCCTTTGCTCTTATTCTTAGATGAACCATTCAGCAGTTTAGATCCTGAAGGAAGAGAATACATGAGTGATCTCTTTTCTGAAATCAACAAACATGGAACCACAATAGTAATGGTTTCTCACGACAAGAATTACATTCCTCATAGATGCAACAGGATGGTGGAGATGATGAATGGGAAGATTGTGAGGGAGAGTTAGATGTATGGAATTATAATACAAGCGATAATAGGAGGTACAATAGCTGGGATTCTCTGCGGTGTCTTGGGAATTCTAATGACAAGATTAAAGCTCAATACTATTGTATTCTCAAGTGCACACTCCGCCTTGGCTGGTGTTGCTCTTTCCTTAATAATTCCACTTGATCAAATTATTTTAAGTACAGGATTTGTGCTTTTTACAGCCTTAATTTTAGGCCCTCTCAGTGATGCTCTTCTTTTACCTCTTGATCAAATTTCAATGGTGCTTCTATCAATATACACGGCACTGGCATTGATATTTGTATACCTTGCCCCCGGAGGAGTTACTTCCTCTGAAGTTCTAGCCAAAGTCTTTTGGGGGAGTGTTTTTGCTGTAAATATTCAATATGTTATCCTTCTTTTTGGACTTCTTGCTGTTTTGCTTTTATACCTCTCCTTCTCCTGGACAAAGTTAAAGGCAATACTCTACGACAGAAGGCTGGCTGAAGCTGAGGGAATAAATACAAAGCCCTATGTTTATTCGCTAATCTTGCTAACTGGAATTACAATAGTTTTTGTTTTAAAAATCGTAGGGGGACTATTAGTTTATGCTATTCTCTTCAATCCAGCAACTGCAGCATCAAAGCTGGCACATAACATAGAGAAGAGGATAGTACTTTCAGCGTTCTTTGGAGTGATTTCAGTGCTCTTAGGAATTCTACTAAGTTTATGCTTTAATCTTCCAGTTGGAGCATGTATAGCATTGGCTTCAGCCATAGTTATGTTGATAGCTAGAATATTACCAAGATAAGCCGAAATAATCCAGAAAAGGCCTTAAATTTCGTTCGGAGTCTATGTTCTTAGATACCGTTAGAGTTGCAGTACTCCCAATGTGCGCAGACGAGAAACAACAAGAACCGCTATCAGGATCACATTTACATTTTTCTTTTGAAAGCCTCTAGATGGAGATGCAGGGATTCTAAAATCGGCATTCAAGCAGAAACCCTTTTAAATTTTGCCAGCATAATAGGGTCTCGAAGAGCCATCGTCAGAACCCTCAAAGGGGTTTCACGTTATCCTCCACTCTCGGAGGGTTGATGCTGTTAAGCGTCCTTTCAAAACCGCCTTTGAGCGGTTAAAACTCTTGGAGCGGTCTTTGGGCGGGGTGCATATGAATGAATCAATCACGCAATGGCAGCCAGATAGTTGACATGGCCATCATTACGCCGCTAATAGTAGCGCACGTGGCGGTGTTCCTGCTATCCCCCAGTCTTACCACAGAAATCATCTATATGCTTGGCTACGTCGCTTCACTTGCGATAGCGTCGAGGTATAGAGAGTACAGGCATGTACTTATAATACCTGTTGCTGGCTTCGCCATAGGTTTAGCGTCAGAGGTGGCTGGAGTTAATGCTGGAATCCCCTTCGGTAGGTACGAGTATGTCTCGCTGGTAACTCCACGAGTCCTTGGTGTACCTCTTTCAGTCCCACTCATGTGGGGCTTCTACGCCTACCTAACGTACCTCATAGCGTCCTCCATCATAACACGTAAGGACACCGCGGGGGTCATCCTAAGGGTTACATACGCCTCCCTCCTCATGGTCACCTTGGACCTGGCAATGGATCCTTTTATGGTTAGTAAAATGCATGCATGGGTCTGGTTAGGCGGGTGGGGGACTGCATGGTTCGGTGTTCCAGCAAGCAACTTCGTTGGGTGGTTCATAGTGTCGTTCGTGATACTCCTCACCCATGAGGTTATGGTGAGGAACTCATCAACGCCTAAAACAATAGCACTCGCAGTCCCCTATGCGTGCCTCCTAATGTACTTTGCCTCCTTCATAGGTCCCGAACTAGCGGCCCCAATAGCCGCACTACTCGTAACCCTGTTGACGGTGCCTCTAATAATAAAGAACCTGTAACGTTACCCTTTAGTTATAGTCATTTCTCGCTGCAGATGATGTTCTTGCCGCTACACCTGTCCACCTCAAGCTGGACGGTAACGTGGGTTATTCCAAACTTTCTCAGCCTCTTTTCGGCCTCGTCGATAATCTTCTGCGCCTCGCTCAGGGGCATATCTTTAACCTCAACGTGGCACTCGAAGTGAATCTCATCCTCCCCAACGCGCCAGGCGTGGAAGTGGTGTGCGTTTTTAACGCCTGAGATTGCTTCAAGTTCCGCCTTTATCGCCCTGAGATCGAGCTTGGGGGATGCCTCCATGAGCACTTCGATGCTTTCCCTAAGGATTTCGTACGCCTCGCGGAGGATGTAGAGTGCTATGAGAACTGTGATGAGAGAGTCAATCCAGAGGATGTCCCATTTTATTATCGCTATTCCACCCGCGACGACGGCCACAGAGGAGAGGGTATCACTCAACAGATGCAGATATGCAGAGCGGACGTTGAGGCCATGTGCATGACTGTGCAGGAGAAGGACTGAGAGAAGGTTGGCGAAGAGGCCGATTAAAGCCACAACCAACATAAGAGGGCCGTCTATTGGTTCGGGGTTCTTGTAGCGCCTGTAGGCTTCGACGAGAAGGAGCAACGAAACTCCCACGAGAACCGCCGAGTTGATAAACGCCACGAGGATTTCGGCTCTCCTGTAGCCGAAGGTGTACTTTTCGTTGGCCTTTCGCTCGCCGATTTTTATGGCGAAGTAGCTCGCGAGCAGGCTCATGCTGTCGCCCAAGTTGTGGACTGAGTCGCTGAGGAGCGCCAGACTGCCCGAGAGAATACCCCCGACTACCTCGGCGAGGGTTATGACGATGTTGAGGGCGAAGGAAAGGAGAATCCTTCCCTTAACTTCGCCCGTGTGATGGTGGTGGCCCATTTTTAACCTCCATGGGGTTTCTTTATCCGGTATATAAAAGGCTTTCGAACGCTAATACACCCATGGAAAAGGATTTTATTTGAATTGGTTTCATCATAAAGCGGGGATAATCGGGCTGAACTCAAGTGGGATGGCTCTTTCAAGATTGACACGAACACGGACAGCCATAACACCGGCCCAAACCCAACCGAGTACCTGCTCGCTGCCATCTAACCGTGAAAAGGAAGATGCGTCTGAAGGTTGATGGCATGAAATTTCAAATATGCTCAGAGGTTTCTTAGAGTACGCATTTTTGTCCCTAACTTTTGGTTTAAATATGAAAATAATTTTATATGAAATAAACTTCATATATTTTGGTGATTGAGAATGCCATATCTGATAGTCCATGAGGATAGATGCATAGGATGCCGGACATGCGAAATGGTGTGCTCTCTAAGCCACGAAGGCGTAGTGAACCCGGACCTTTCCAGAATTCACGTTATAGGTTATAAAGGAGAGAAATTCCCAATAATGTGCCTCCAGTGTGAAGATGCTCCCTGTGAGCTCGTCTGCCCGATGGAAGCGATTCACCTTCAGGGCAACGTTAGGGTTGTCGATGATGAGAAATGCATTCGCTGCAAGATGTGCACGCTCGTCTGCCCAATCGGCGGCGTTCTCTACGACTATATTGAGCACAAGATGATAAGATGCGACCTCTGCGGCGGCGATCCGCAGTGTGCCAAGTTCTGCCCTATGGACGCCATTGAGGTCCTTCCAGACGATAAAGTACCCGAGGCGAGGAAGAGGGGGGTGAGGGTTCTCTACGGGGAGGCTGATTGAAATGTATAGCTACGCTGGCAAAATTCTTTTCATAGACCTGAGCATCCGAACTACCAGAACAGAGCCAACGGAAAAGTACGCCGACGACTTCCTTGGGGGTAGGGGCATAGCAACGAAAATTGCCTACGATCTCATACCTCCTGATGCAAACGCCCTCGACCCCGAGAACGCCCTTATAATGATGACCGGTCCCCTTACCGGGGTAGCTCCATCAAGTTCAAGGATAGACGTGGTCTCGTTGTCCCCACTAACAAATCTGCTCGGTGGAAGCAGTGCGGGCGGGGATTTTGGAGCTGCCCTAAAGTTTGCGGGCTACGACGGAATTGTTATTACAGGAAAATCTGAGAAGCCGGTTTGCGTAAGGATTGTGGACGACGAGATTACCTTCCACGACGCAGAACACTGCTGGGAGTACAATGTCTACGACACGGTTGACTGTGTCAAGAAGCTCGGAAGGGAAGATGTTCAGATAGCCTGCATAGGAAAGGCCGGTGCCAACCTCGTCAAGACCGCCGGCATAAGCTTTTCAAAAAGGAATCTCGCCTCCAGGGGAGGACTGGGAGCTGTTATGGGGAGTAAAAACCTAAAGGCGATAGCTGTGGCCGGCACTAAGGGCGTCAAAATTAAGGATCCGGAGAGGCTCATGAAGAGCAACTTTGAGATAGAGAGGAGAATGCTTGAAGGGCCTGCCTTTAAAAAATACGAAAACTGGCACGCAAACATATCTTCAGCACTCCTAAAGGCGAGGAGGCCCT